>NZ_JATABF010000075.1:0-9219 GCF_036533715.1 Vibrio sp. M260121
AACTTATCAGGGTTGGTGGTGTATGGTCTGGCGTTCACATTCACGAGTGAACCAAGGACATAGCCTCGCACCATCGAACCGATAGGTGGGAAGAGACACAGCACTTGCTCACCCACGGCCATGTTCCAACTGGCGTTCACGCCTTTGGTGCGAGAGCCGACTACTGATAACCAATCGGACTCTGGAATGCGACCACCTGCAAACGTGACCTTCACGCGGCGCAGCTCGCTATCGACCTGGCTGACAGTGGCAATACTCACGGTGCGCCTTAACATCGTGAAGACATCTTTCATCTTATTGCCAAGCACTCGTACGTCATCAAACATGGTTACATTCTCCCTCGCGCACCACCGCCAATACGAGCAAGACGCTGCGCAGCGCTCTTCATCTTTTTCACCACGTTTGGTGTAGCACTGCCCACAAACTGCTTGGTCTCAAACTCGCTGACACACATTTCAATTACATCGGCGCAGTCATCATGCCCACGCGGGAACTCTTCCAACTGACTTTTGAGCAACACTTGATCTTCCAAGAATTGAACGCCGCCAGACTCGACATCTGGAGAAAGTGATTTGATGCGTAGCTTCTTATTGCCGCTTGGCTTATAGCCCGTAATAGGCAGACGAACGCCATAACCTTTGGCAAAGCGAATGACCGAGTTCTTGTAGATTTTCTGAAACGCGACTTCTTCAAACAGTATTTTTTTAGGTGGTTTGTTAAAGGTGTTTTTAACCCACATGTACACTTCAACGATGCGCTTTGCGAACGTCAAATCGGATTCATGCCAGCCATTACAAAACAGCACGTAGTCCACCAAGGTAATGCGATGGCGACCTACCACACCAATGGCACTGTAGTCTCCGGTCTCCATCCCAGTGGCTGGGTCAACGGCCATCATGATATCGATGTCGCGGATATCGAGGTCAGACAGCTGGTAGTGCTTAAAGTATTCGGGCTTGAAGTCCTGCTCTTTACGCGAGCGTGGCATGTTCATGTATTCCGCCCACCACACTTTGCGCATGATGCGGCGTAATTCGTAAAGATCAGCCAATGGCCATCGTGACGGGAAAAGGGATTGTCCCGTTGGTGTGAGAGCACTAAACACCAGGCCAAGCCAGTTAGGCAGCAAACCTTCACGAATACGTGCGAGCAATCTGGACGGTAAGTCATCGTGGTGCATGATGGTGTTGGCCACCACAATCAACATACCTTTACCCAAAGGCAAAATTACTGAATCAAACCAGTCCTCACATTTATCTCGAATTTCTTTGTTGTTCTTTTCGAGCTCCGTAATGACGTCATCGAGAATACAGGCGCTTGGACGCAAGAACCCATGCGTTGTACCACGAATAGATTGACCACGACCGACACCTTCGATGGCATTGCCGTTGGCAAGCACGAGCTGCTTTTGTGTCCAGATATTGCCGTGAACCTTTTGCTCGCCATAGTCATCAATGATGAGCTGGTTGGTTTCCAGTTCATTACGAATGGCCATGATGTTCTTTTTCGCTGCTGGGCCACTGGCACCACCGATAATGATGTATTGTTCTGGGTAGTTAAGCAGCAACCACATCGGTAGAGCCTTAACGTTACGTGTGGTTTTACCGTGGTCACGAGGCTCCAAGTCGAGAATGCCATTAAACTGCGCCCGTTCGGGCATCACAATCGAACCGTGATTGATAGGATAGACCAGCTTCTTAAACAACTTCATGTCACGCTTGCGCATCACTCGCGATGCCACGATGCGAGAAAGTGCCTTTTGGTATGGCGCAGCCTCACACGTAAACGCATGCGGCATGTACGTTTCACAAAAGTAAGCAAAGTCGGCTTTCGCTCTGGCGCGGCGTCGACGACGCGCTTTCTCTTGTCGTTTCTCTTCTGCCAATTTTTGCTTGGCTTCTCTTTGGCCTTGGCTTTGCGCCTCTTTATGCGCGATGGCTGCATTGGCTTTTTCGCGCAGGTTGTCGAGATCAGCGTTACTGAACTGTGAGAACGGCGCTTTCATCAATCAGCTCCAGTTGCAGTTTCAAGTAACGAATCTCCAGTTTGCGCTGCTCAATGGAAAGCTCCAAACGTGACTTTTCCAACGTCTGGAGGTGCATTTCACCTAGCAGTACAATGGCAACAAAGACCAATACCAGCGCAGATAAGCATTTCATCATGACTCCTTAGCGACGCTTCTTCGTGCGCTTGCGACCATCGGGATCAACACGCACAGAGCGGATGATCTCAACCAACTGAATAAGCAGCTCTGGATTGCTTTCTTCAAGCAGTACCTTAAATTCATCTTCCAGCTCTTTCTTGGCTGCATCCACGCCTTTGCGAAACTCAGTCTTGAGTCGGTCAAGGTTCACTTGAGAATCCGATAAACGAGCAAGCGAGTTCACCAGCTTAGTCACATCCGCAAACGACTCGGTACTGACGTCGTAGTTTTTCACCACCTCAACAATCTTGCTCTGCAGAACCTGCAAACCAATTTCAGAGATATCGGTGTTGGGTCTGTCTCGAAACTCATCCAGGAATTTGTTTGCAAAG
Organism: Vibrio sp. M260121; assembly: GCF_036533715.1. Lineage (NCBI taxonomy): Bacteria > Pseudomonadati > Pseudomonadota > Gammaproteobacteria > Vibrionales > Vibrionaceae > Vibrio > Vibrio sp. M260121. The sequence continues at coordinate 2,536 of NZ_JATABF010000075.1, forward strand.
CGATCACGCTCTTTCTGTTCTTCCAGGAACGTTTCCCATTTTTTGACTTCGCGATGCACGCCAGCGCGACTCACTTCCCATCCCTCATCAGAGAGAACAGTGGTGATGTCAGTTAGCGTCATCTGCTCCTTGTCGTACATATCGATAATGCGCTCGCTCAATCCTTGCAGCTCAATCTTCGATTTTTTGGCCACATAACCCTCTTATTTTTCATGTTTTTTTGATGGTGCCATTGTGGCTATATCACGCGCGCGCGCGTGGCAATTGACAAATCTTGGCCAATAAGCAGACGACAATAGCCTCGGTTTAAACGGGATTTAAAACGGCATGAAAGAGTTTTTAAAAGCGCTTCACGATACGGCGAGCATCATCAACGAATTGCCCGAGCGCATTGCGCCCTTTGGTTTGCAGTGCGTGAAAGACAACTATCGCAATGGCGACTTTGCGCCTAACTCGACGCTGACGAAGAACACCAAGAACGGTGGCGCTAAACCGCTGGATGATACAGGTGAGACGTATGCCTCACTGACGTATCAGGCTGGTCAAGGGGAATACCGCATCGGGACCAATAAAGTGCATGCACCACTGATTAATGACGGTGGCATCGTGAAACCACTGAAAGCGCAGAAGCTCACCATTCCTGCCGATAAGCGCATCAAAAAGCGCACCGAAGCCTATGGCGTTCGCAAGACCTTGTCAGGACTGGAAGCGCAAGGTTGGAAGATTTTCTGGCGTCCGAACTCGGTGATGGGGCGAGCACCTGTTGGCGCAAAAGGCATTGGCCGAAAAATTCAAAGCCGTTTTAACCGCAACAACAAGAGTAAAGATAAAGGCGTGTTCTATGTGCTGTATATCCGAGCCGATGAAGTAAAAGTACCAGGGCGACCATTTATGTACCTAAGCGACGAGCAGCAAAAAGAACAAGCCGAGCTGGTTCAAAAAGAATTAATGAAGGCCATGAAATGAGCGCACCAAGCTTACACCCAGAATCGCTGACGGCCATCAATAAGCTTAAAGCTGAGATTGAGCGTTACCTGGACATCACCACCATTGTTGAACCCAACAATGCGATGGCAGCGATTGAAGTTCGCATGATGGTGACAGGCGCATCGACGCTGAACCCATTACCCAAACCGGACTGTTACGCTCCGTTCGTGCCGTATGAATGGAACCTGCCTGTGGTGGTCTGCGTGCGCGCCACAGGTGGCAACGCAGGTAATGCCCTGTCTGGACAAGCCACTTGGATCAACATGCAGCTGGCTAACTTCTTGGAGAACGAGTTGGTTGAAGTGCGTGATGTGGGGCAAATCCTCAAAGTGCCCAAGGGAATGATGCAGCTTGGCCCTAAAAACAAAATGCACATTGTTGGAGACGCGGAAATCACCAACGTCAAGTTTAGCCAGAGCGGGTTCACTGGCGACAAAGACTCGGCTGACTTTGATCCGTTTGATGGCCCGTTTACTTATCGAGAGGACTGGACCCTCACCATGACGCTGACCGTCCATCGAGATTTTTACTCACCGACACTTAGAGAAGTGCGGTTTTACAACGAAATGCTAAATGAAGAAATCGTGGTTCCACCGGAGGAAAAAGCATGAGCCAACAAGAAGCACAACACGCCGCCTGGGGCGGATTTGGTGATTTGGTTTTTCAGGGCCGCTTAACACCGAGTCAGTTTCAAGACCGCCGCACCTGGCGCGTGACAGCGCAGCAAGTCGTCAATGGCTATCCGCGTCATCAAGGACAAGGTGAGAACGAACGCACATGCTCACTCACCATGAAATTCAGCAACAAGTTCTGCGACATCACCAAGAGTGTGAAGGCGCTCGATGCCATGGCAGAAAGCCAAGTGCCTCGTTCGGTCGTGATTGGTGATGACGTCAAAGGCAAGTTCACCATTCGCAGTCGCACGCTGACAGGCATGAAGACCACACCCAGTGGCAGCGTCGTCAGCATGACATACCAATGTGAGCTAGTGGAAGTGAAAGACAAACCATGAGCACCACCACTTTATATGCCCAGCGCGATGAACGCTGGGAACAGCTTTGCTACCGCGCTTATGGCAGCGTAAACGAAACGCAAGTGATGGCGCTGCGTGAGGCCAATCGAACACTGGCCAGCAATATGACTCGTTTTCAGTTTGAAGGGGGCGAGCTTATCACTGTGCCTGCATTAGACGTCAGTGCCGCTCTTGAAGACACAACGGAGAAACCACCGTGGGCAAAATAGTAGGCGGTCTTATCAAACCCTTCGCCATCGTCAAATGGGCAGGCAAAGAAATCAGCCAAGAGCTTTCCGATTACGTGAGTGCGCTGACGTATACCGACGTGCTGGATAGCAAGAAGGTCGGTACGGACACCGTATCGATGACGCTCGCCAATAACGATGGGCGCTTTTATGACGCGTGGTTCCCTGAAAAGGGAGACACCCTAGAGTGCGGTGTGGGCTGGTTTGACGAAGATGGCAAGCGCAACACCTGGATGTGGGGCGCGTTCACCATTGATGAAGTGCGCTTTAACTTGAATCCTGACAAGGTCAACATCGGTGCCAATGCGAAGCCAGCGGTGCGCGGCAAGATTGATAACGAGACGTGTGAGGTTTACGAACAGACCAGCTTTGTCACGTTAGCCGAAGACATTGCCAGTGAAGTGGGTGTCTCGATACTCATCGCCCCAGATGCGCGCGACGTGGCTTACACCCGAGTGCAGCAGCGTGATGAAAGCAAGATGGCCATGATGAGTCGCCTTGCCAGTGAGAACAGCATTCCAGTGGCCTTCAAAGGCAATCAACTTGTGGTTGGTGAACTGAGCACCAGTACGCTAACGCTCGACATTCGCAATCGTGATGTGGTGGTCAATGGCTCGTTTCCGGTCTCTGACCGCACCAAAAGCGACGGCATCGTCGTGTACTTCTATGACCCCATCAACAATGAGGGGGGCGAGTATCGCTCAGGCAATACGGACGAAGGCGCAAAAGTCAAAACGTTCAATCCTGATGGCGTGACATCAATGGAAGAGGCAAAGAACTACGCCGACAACTACATCGCCACTGGCTCAGGTAAAGGCAAACAAACCGCCACGGGTAGGCTGACTCTCGTCAATGCCACGGTCACGACTGCCGACACGATTGCGCTCACCAGCGCAGGCAAGCTGCCCGATAAATGGAAACCCACCACTGTGAGCACATCACTGACCAGCGGTGGCTGGACGTCCACTGTAACCATAGAGAGACGCGCATGAGCACCAACCGATTCCCAACACTGCCAGAGCCAAGCCTGGCAACGCCCGATTTTGAAAGCAATCTAGCGAACCTGAAAGAGCGCTACTTTCAAAAGACAGGGCATTACCCAACGGTGAACGACCCAGAGACGGTGCACCTTGAAGCCATTGCTTACACCAAAAGCGAACTGATTGATGAGATCAACTACGAATCAAAACAAAACCTGCTGGCCTTTGCCGAAGATGACCGCCTTGAGCAGCTTGGCGCATTAGTTGGCGCTGGTGAACGCTTGCCTGAATCTGCGGCGAGCACCGTTATCGAGTTCACGTTCACCGCAGGACACGCAGGTTTGGTGATTCCGCAAGGTTATGAGATGAAAGCGGCGGATGATCAAACGCTCTTTGCGTGCATGCAAGACTATATCGTGGATGCAGGTGACGCCAATCTACTGGCTAACTTCGAGTGCTTAACACCAGGCGAAAGTGGTAATGGATTCATTGCAGGGCAAATCTCGACCATCGTTGATACCAGCATCGCTGAAGTAGAAAGCGCGACCAACGTCACCACAAGCCAAGGCGGAGCCCCCGAAGAAGACGATGACCGCTACGCCTACCGCATTTGGCTTGCACCATCGGGCTGGTCTTCCTGCGGTCCTTATGATGCGTATGAATACTTTGCTCTGTCTGCCAGTTCAGCCATCGGCTCAGTTTCCATTTGGACGCCAGAACCCAATGACATCAGCATCAGCGCCATTTTGCTTGATGGCTCGCTGCCCGAACAACCCATTGTCGATGCTATCTATGCGCAGTGCTCAGGCAAAACCCGAGTGCCTCAAGGTGATCGAGTGACGGTTGTCGTACCTGGTGGCGTTGATGGCACCACCACCATCGCGCTGCAGGTGTTTAACGACTATGCGGCCCTTGGGAAGACCATCGTCGATACCGCTACCGAGTTAGTCAACGCAGAGCTTCTCAAGTGGCGCACCACGCATGGCAAGGACATTGTGGTGCAAGACCTTGAAACCATCTGTAAGAACATCGAAGGCGTGTACTACGCCGCTGTCACCATTACCGACAGCGATGGCATTGTTATCGATAAGAAAAAAGCCATCAGTAAACAAGAGCGCGCCAACATCACATTGACCAGTGTCACGCACACCGTCATCGATGAGCTTAGCTCAAACAACTTCCAATAACGGAGAACCTCATGCAAATGCAACAAGCAAACGCGCTCCTCGATACCGCCAAAGCGAACATTGAAAAGGCGCAGCGACTTATCCAGGGACGACCAACTTCGCACATCAACACCAAAGCGATGCTGGCGCGTACGAACGCCACACTCTTTGATGGAAAAATGAATGGTACTCAACGCGCCTGCATTCTGGGTTTTGCGTTTGTCTACGCCATGTTCGTCATGCTGGGCATGACGGTGCCGCTTCAATACCTGGCTTATGTATTGGCAACGACTTACCACGAAACAGGCCGAACCATGAAACCCATTGAAGAATGGGGCAAAGGCCAAGGGCGACCATACGGTGAGCCCGACCCTGACACAGGTGAAACCTATTATGGCAGAGGCTACGTGCAATTGACCTGGCTCGCGAACTACATCAAAGCCAAAGCGGCGGTCTACAACCGCAACTGGCAACAGGGAACCATTGACTTTGTGAGTGCGCCAGAGTTGGCTCTGAACCCATTCTACGCGGCGCAAATCGCGATTAGCGGCATGATGGCTGGTTGGTTTACAGGTAAGAAGTTAAGCGACTACCTGCAGGCCGACGGCTCTTTTGATTACATCAATGCCAGACGCATCATTAACGGCACGGACAAAGCCGAAACCATTGCCGCCTATGCGATTGAATTTGAGACCGCCTTGTATCTGGGTATCGGTACGGACATCGAGCGCGCCACGCTTCAACATGGCAGTGAAGGCGATGATGTTCGTGAGCTGCAGCTGGGGCTTGGATTGAATCCAGACGGCAAGTTTGGCAACGCCACTCAGACCGCACTTACCCATTTCCAGCAACAACACCAACTAAACGATGACGGCATTTGCGGACCATCAACTTGGACCACCTTTGAAAAAGAGATTTACGGACTATGAAAAACGCACTGATTTTATTCACCTTGGCATTGGCAATGTTAAACCTGACAGGCTGCGCAACGGCCATCACCAGTTACAACGTAAGTTACGGTGATGACTCTTGCCCACTCAAAGTGGACGCCGATACCTCCGTGGGCGTATCGGTTCGCATCAATGACAACGCAACTCAATGCAAACAACCTAAAGATAATGGAGACTAACTATGATCAAAAAAGTCGTGATGGCCATCGTTCTATGCATGTGCCTCGGCGGCTGCACCAACATCCTAACGTACATTAAAACAGACAACCGCAGTCACAACTCAGGATGCAATGCGGCAGGTGATGGCGGTGATGGTGTGAAACTTGGCGTGCCATGTGAGAGCACCACGAAAAAGTAACTGGCACAAAAAAGGCGCTTTCTTTAAAGCGCCTTTTAATCTTCTTTAAAACAGTGCGAGCTGTTCATTCTTCTTTTCAACGTCTTCCCCCAGGTCTTCAACAAACACAAACCACGAATGCAGTTTAAACGCGAAGAAGTTGAGGCTGCGAACGGCATTGTTGCGACTGGAGGTGCAACAGGTCATCGCATCCTTAGTCGTCACAATATTGATCTTTTTCTTCTTGTGCATAGTAATTGCTCCCTTTCCAGAAGTAAGCGGCTAACTCTTTGGGTGTGTACCAATTGCGTGGATAGCCCAGGACGCTTTTAATCATCGCCTCATCAAGAGGCGACCCGAAACGCTCAAACAACTCATGAGCAGGAATCGCCTTGGTTGGCCACATCTGCTCAAGCAACTGTTCCAAGTCCGCTTGAGAGCGCACTTCAATAACGCGATAGCGAGAGGAAAAATGATTAGCCATGACGACCTCCTAACCAACGCTCCAAGCCGAGAATGACTTCACTGATTTTAGTGCGAGTCAACCAGCGCGTTTTCTTTACACCTGCAGTGCGCTCAACAAACGCATCAAGTCGCGCGTCATTCAAGCCGTCCCAACCCTTTTCTTTTGCCAACGCGGCGAGCTTAGCCCATTGCGCGTTCGTCGGACGGTTGCCTTCGCCTTGACCACCTGGCTGCTTATTGAAGGTCAGATAGCCTTCATCGCGCAATCCCTTAACCAAGTCCATCAACTCTTCGTCGGTCATCTCTTTGCAAGACGTTTTACCAACGGTAATGCCGAGATAGTTTCGATACTCGTCATCATCACAAAAGCCCATGCGGTCTTTTAATAGAGCCTGCACACCTTTATGGATCATGCCGTAGTACTTGTTTCGATTTATGTCCACCATGCTTCTCTCATCAATTGTCAATTGATAACTCTTATTATTGTAGGGGCGGACAGGTTTGCGATTGCAAATGTTTTGTGCAAAAAAAAGCCTCAC
>NZ_JATABF010000076.1:0-8395 GCF_036533715.1 Vibrio sp. M260121
ATGGGAGAAAAAACAAAACGCGCCGTTGGTCATGACGCGTCTTGGGATGCTGATGATGACTACTTCAATGATGATATGACCCGAGTAATACAACAGCAATTTGGAAAGAATACGGAGTAAAGAATGAATGATGTAATTGAGCGTGTCAAGCTGGCTCGACTTGAGCATGGTCTGACGCAACGAGCGATTGCTCGCGAATCAGGGGTTAACGAAGGCTCTCTCAGTGCGTTGTTAAAGCACGGTACTTGCGCTGGTGATGAGCAGAGTTATCTCAAAAAACTTGAAATGTGGCTAAACAATCGAGGCCACCAGCAGGAAACAAGAAGTGCGCTTGCCTCCCCTGCATTCCTTGAACTGCCAACAGCCAAGCGCATCATGAACCTGATGTCGATTGCACAGAATCTGTCGTCCTGGAGTATGGTGTACGAAGGCGCTGGCGTTGGTAAGACGAAAGCGGCAGAAGAATATCAACGTACACACAACAACGTGTGGATTGTGACCGCTTCACCGTTTTGCAAAACCTCGGCCTATGTGATTGGTGAGCTGGCTGAGCAGTTGGGCGTTCGTGGATGCCGCACGATTGCCACTCAAACCAAGGCTGTCGCTAAAGAGCTTGTAGGTCGTAACGGTCTTGTGATTATTGATGAGGCTCAATACCTCAGCGACGACACGTTGAATGGCATTCGCATTCTGATTGAGGGTAAGGCTGGCGGCATGCTGCTTGGTAACGATGTGGTTCGTACTCGTATGACAGCAACTCGTTCAAAAGTGAACATGAAAGCGTTTTGGTCACGCGTGATTAGCCCTGCAATGATTAAGCATCCAGTGCCTGACGACATAGATATGTTTGTGCGCGCTTGGGGTGTGACAGATGCGGAAATTCTTCGTTACGCACAGCGCATTACTCCACAAACCGAAGGACAGCTTCGCAGCCTCGATAACATTTTAAAACTCGCGTCATCGAGAGCGTTGTCATCAGGTGAAGCGCTTAATGTCGAACATGTTAAACGCGCCCACCAAAAACTAGCAGAGAACTTGAGAGGTTAGCATGTTGGAAGTTGAAAAAGTGATGGCTCACATGAAAGCGAATCCAGGCACTTGGCTCGCTGAACGTGAAATTACAAAAGCGGTTGGCTCGAAAGCGAGTCCTAAAGGTATGACTCGCTCTCTCATGCACTTGGTATCAATTGATGGGCTGATTACTAAAAAAGAACCAGGTCGCCCTTACTTCTACAAATACAAAAGCGATGTAAAGAGTGTTGGTAAGTGTAAAGGGTGCAAGAGTTCTGTGGAGGTGCGAGTGCTTGTTGATGGTCATTGTAATCAATGCCGCAAAGGTAAAAGCCTAAGCCCAACACTTTCTGATGTCGATGCGTGGCGAGCGGCACGAGATAAAATTTTTACTACTGTATTGCGCCTTCCGTTTGGTCTTCCAACTGGTGCTTATGAACGAATTGTACGAGGTAACAAGTTATGTCTTTAGCAGAGCAAGTGGTGGTTCTTGGAGGCTCTTGGGTTGAGCAACGTAAGCAAATGGGTCGCTCTGAAATATTGATCCCTTCGCGCCCACTGTCATTCGACAAAGAGGCGGTACGCGCTGCACTTGGCGACATAAAGCCTTTTGATATTTATCAAGTTAAGAATGGCGTTGGAACGCTTATGAAAGCGATCCGAATTGGACGTAGTTTGATTGTTTGGCAAGCTCAATCAACACATTAATTCAAATCAATAAAGGAACAGAAAGTGATGAAGTATGACTACATAGAAGGAATGGCTGAAGTAAATGAACGCTATGCCGAGCTAGAAAAACTAGCCCAGCAAAACCCTAAATTACTTCAGCTTTTCAAACGGATCGTCGGGTCCTCCGAATGTGTATCCAGAATGCTTCGATTTGAAGTTCACTTTGATGAAGGTGCCGCAGATACATTTGTGGCCACCATCTCTGTGCAACCGACCGAGTTCTTTCGAGATGTTTCTGCCGCACTCCGGACAGGTGATATCGATAATCTGGTTCTCTAGGTTGAAAGACATAAATTAAGTCCTCTTTGTTAAATGAACATTGTTTTGGCGAACACAGTTTAACCAAGAGGCATTAAATTCCAAATACTTAACAATAAGGATGTCTTCTATGACTAATCCAGTAGCCCCAAAGGGCATGCGTCTAAACAAAGACGGCAACCCAGTCCCTGAACGCATTATCGACCCTTACAAGATTGAGCAAGACGATTTTGTGAATGCGTTAATTGCTAAAGCAAAAGAGCAGCAAGCACAACTTAGAGCGTTCAAAGAACTCGCGTTCGGTGAATGTGCAGCCTTTCTTGAATTACTTGGTGAGAAGTACAACGTGGAACGTGGAGGCCGTAAAGGCAACGTGACCTTCACTAGCTTTGATGGTCGCCGTCAAGTGATTGTGGCCATGCATGACAACATCACGTTTGGTCCAGAGCTTCAAATCGCTAAACAGCTTATTGATGAATACCTACGTGGCTTAACCGAAGGTGCGAACGACGAGCTTAAAGTCTTTGTGAATGATGTGTTTGAAGTGGATAAGCAAGGCAAGTTAAACAAGCGCCGCATCCTCGACTTGCGTCAGTACAACATTGACCACCCACTGTGGCTTGAGGCAATGGAGGCTATTGCTGACTCAATCAGCATTGCATCAACTAAGCAATACATCCGATTCCGTGAGAAAGACGAGCACGGCAAGTTCCAAAACATTCCGCTAGATTTTGCGGCCCTTTAATTTAACGAAGAGATGATGACTATGACACTTACAGTTAAGAATGTTGTTTTACACGAATTGCAACGCGATGAAGACAGTGGTGAGCTGCAGCTGCATTTGAATAACGGTAAGGCACCTTGTGGTTTGAGTTCAGAGTTGCTGGTTCGCCAAATGAATACCACGTTCACAAACAAATCAAACAATGGTTTTGGTTACTTTGATGATGAGTTTGCTGACTCTGATGTTGCTTGCTATGCCGTCGAACACTTAGTGAAAGGCGATGCGTCGTTCCTAGCTATTTCAACAAAGCTGGCTGAAAAACTTCATGAAGAACTGACGAGATATCCATTCGTCGATTCGGGTGTGCTGGTCTTCGCTGAGTACGAATTGTTGGCGGTTCGTTACCTCATGATTGGTCTTGTCCCTAAAGTTCACTCGTTGACCGCTAGCTCTGAATTGAAGTTGGCTGATGTGGATTACCTCGACGCGACTCACATGACGATTGCGGCTCGTATCGATATCAATGGCTTCATGGAAGCGGATGTCGGTGAAGAGGCTCGTTATGTTTCATTTATGCGTACAGGCAATAAGCGCCGTATGAATGACTTCTTTATCGACTTCCTTGGTATCGATGTTGCTACCGAAGCTAAGGTGCACAGTACGGTGTTGGCTCAAGCGCTTGAAGATTACTTCATTGACTCAAAGACTGGCGATGAAGCTCGCTCGATGCTGGAACGCACTGCGTACGCATACTGCGATGGTCAAATCAAACTGAAAGAAGACATCTCAATTAAAGAGTTGTCTGACACCATCAGTGAAGAGTTTGATAAAAGCTTTGCTGATTACGTTAAAGAGCAAGGCTACGACTTGGATGACGAGTTCCGAGGTGACCGTGGTTCGCTGCGTCGTCTTGTGAAGATTGCTGGTAACGGCGGTGGTGTCTCGATGTCGTTTGATGCGCAACTGCTAAACGAGCGTGTGTTCTACGATGTGGAAACTGACACGCTAACGATTAAAGGCACGCCACCAGCAATGCGTGATTTGATGTTGCGTAAAGCTAAATCAAACGGAGGTGCTGACAATGCATAAGATACTTCGAATCAATCGAGACCTAATTGAGTCAAGTGTTGAAGATGCCAAGTTGACATTGGAGGAGGTCTTAAATCATAACCCTCAAATGGCAAAGGATGCAGCAAAGCATGCATTGGATTATTTACCTATTCCAAAGCGTAAAGGTCACATGACTCGCGTTGCAATGCTTCGCACCATCATCAAGCGTGCAGACAAATTACTCGCAACGAGTAAATAAACCCACTCTGTAAATAACACATTAAATACAGCGAGCAGAGCCACACGGCTTCCCTGCTTTGGCTTCGCTCGCTTTAAACATCGTTAAAACATTATTTAAACCGGATTTAAGGAATTAAAAATGGCGAGAAAAAATAACCTAGGGTGTGACTATCAAGGTAGTCATTTTGGGGCGTGGTACGAAGATGCTTGTTGTCGTGATGGGTATCTGTGGGATTTGGATAGTGGCGGTATTGATGATGCTGGTAATTCATATCTCGATCATGGTGGTGATATCCCATGCCCACAATGTAATGCTAAGCAATACATCAAATCCTATATGGCTGATGAGTTCGATAATGCTGGCTACAATTCTGTTGTCCAGCCTTTAACAACCAAACAAGTGAAAAATCCTTTCCCGAGGATGCCGTCTAATTTGCGTCGAATGGCGATGCGTTTCTGGCGTTCAGGGCGACGTGATGGCGTGTATGAAAGCATGCGAGGTATCTATGAAGGATAAGTCTCACCCTCTTACTGCATCTGATTGGCAGGAGGTTCAAGGTCAACTTGAAAGCCTCATTGCTAGGGTTTCGTTTAAATATAAAGGCCACAAGATAACAGTGGCTCGTGAGTATCAAAGCGAATCATCAAGCAAGCTTGCTGTTTATATCGATGGCCAAATTAAAGGCACATGGATTGATCTTAACTTTGGAAGGGTTGGTGAAGTCGATAAGCCCAAAGAGCGACCTGCTGTGATTGATGATGTTTGGATGCTGAAAACTAAAGCTCGATACGACAAAAAGTTCATCGCAAGTGTCGAGAAGGTTTGGGGCAAGCGTGAAGCGAAAAAACGCTATCCAGATTTACACGGCAAGCACCAGTTCCGCTGGCCTTATTTCAACAAAGCATCATCAGTGGTGCGTCAATTCAAAAAGCTAGAAGGTATCGAACTATGTCTATAAAACAATTACGCGCTGCTATAGCGCCTTGCTGCGGTCTTGGTGCTAATCGTGAAGAAGTCGATGCGGCTTTGAATAACGTCTCTGCGCAGCTCAGCACGCAAGAGCAATTGCTTGTTGAAACGCTGAATATTCTTGAGCATTCGCTTAAGGCTATTCGCTTGGATGCTGTCACAGAAGAGCTTCTTCAAAATCACTACAACGCAGTCAAGGCGATTCGTGAGCATTTTGAATCTGCTCAACCAAATGAGCTCTACTCAGTCGAGTTAATAGCGCAAGTTCAATCGCTGACTGAGGCTGAAATTCTAAGAATGATTAAACAACCTGGTCAACTTCAACCAATGCCTAAAGCTGCATCATCTCAAATCGACCAAGTTATTCATGAATTATTTTCTTCTTGCTGGGTTGGTTCGTTGAGTTACGGTCCTATTAAAAGTCAGCGAGCGCAGCTGTATAAGAATTTAAAAAATCAACTTGATGGTTATTGGACGGGCCACACTGCGTACTGGATGTTGGTTGAAGGTGGATTCATCGTTGATGGACCAACGGGCACGGCAAAGCAATTAACACGATTCGGTTCAATGTTTAAAAAAGAGATGGAGTCTATCAATGACGCGCTACAAACGAATAGTAAGAACTTATGCAAATCAACGTCGTCGGTTGTTGTTCCAGTTGAAAAAGATGAAGAAGTTAAACTCAACGAACACCATTTGCTAAATATCATCGTTGATAGCGTCACTATTCCATGGGACGCAGCGCAAAGCATCAAGTCTATTGAGCGCCGAGTGCAAACTGCTATTCAGCAGCGAGACTTTGTACGGGCTGGGCGATTAGACAACGTCTCTGTCGCTATCCGAAATGTTCACAACCACTGTCAGGAGCTACTCAATGCAACACGATAATACACAGGAACGAGTGTACACCGATGATGAGATTATCCATATCATCGAGGAAGCGCTAAAGCCAGCTAATCGTAATCGTCCTTGTATTTGCGGTAGTGGTAATAAGTACAAGAAGTGCTGCCGTGGCGATCACCTGGTTAAGTTCAATCAATTCAAAAAGGAAAACCATCTATGACAGGACTTGAATGCCCGTTCGTTTCAGTCCACTCACGCTCTGCTCTAGAGCGTGAGGTCGAAATTGCTGAAGCATTAATTGCGGAAACAGGCACCGCATACCCAGACGCAACGTTTGAAGAAGGTTATATCGCTGCTCTAAATATGGTGATGAACCGCCAAGGCTCAAATGTTCGTGAAGACTATGAAGATCTAATGGAGAAGCGAAATGAGTGAGTTTTTCCTGTGGCTTGGTATTGTTGTTCTCTGGGTTGTATTCTGGACCAAAATATTGAACGTTTTACAAAAAAGATGGAGAGCGAATGCTGTCCCAGAAGCGGTTAAGCTTGGTGTAACAGGGCAATGTCAGTGTAATAACGTAGAAATGGGAAGTTATGACAATCAACGCACCATCCCAGTACCGATACATATGGCTTATTACAAAAGATGCCGTCTAAATCACGGATTGCAACCGTTCATTAGTGTTGATAAATGCTGCGTGCCTGAGTTGGTGTTGTTATGGAAAAACGGTATTCATACATATGGATGTTGCTGTGGTCATGGCAAGGTTCGCCCATATATCAACGTGCCAGAGAATCAGTTCAGGGCGGCGCTAAAGCTTGGGTTTAGGCCTTATCGATATCCAAACGACCCTAATCGCAAGGATGCCGTGTATTGGCCAACAATATGAAAGAAGGCTCGTCATTTGACGAGCCTTTATTTTTATTAAAAATGTAATTAGCAGATAAATTACTTTAATAAATCAGATCTTTATCAAAAGCTAATGATTAAAAAATGATCGTTTATATCCTACGATAAATCCGTAACTTATAGAACTGTTACATAAACCAAACTCCACCACTTAAAAGAAGGAAGCACTATGCCTCGTTATTACGTTAACAAAAATGCACAAGACAATGGAGACCATGAGGTCCATCAAGAAGGCTGTTCTCGACTACCACTGGCTCATAATCGTTTAGACTTAGGCATTCACTTTACTTGCCAGACTGCTGTTACAGAAGCTCGCCGTTATTATCGTCAGTCAAATGGATGTTTCTATTGTGCTAACGCCTGCCACACTAGCTAATGTATGACGGTGAGATAACGCGTTATACCAACAGTTAAAAATGAACCTCGTATATTCGAGGTTTTTTTTCTATGCGAAATTTCTGTTTTTATAAGTATTAATACAAACAGACCTAAGAGAAAGAATGTCACGTGCAAAATAATACCTTAACCATCACTAATGAAAATGACCTATTTGATGTTCTAGAAAACACTATAGATAGCCAATTTAATTTCGATGGCGTAGAAATTGAATTTAAAGATTGGCCTACATTCGAAATGCGAGTTGTCGGCGAAGACTATGATGCTACAATTACTCCTGACTTGATGAAGGCATTTCTTGAACTTCAAGCTTCTATATACAGAAGTTACGCAATGGCTAGATACAACACTCCGAACGCCAATAAACTTAGCCATCATGAGCGTGACTTATTGACAATTAGAGTCAAAGTTGAACATGGTAGTTCAGTATTTGGAATCGATTTTCAAGGAATTCTAGAAAACCTAGGAAAAGAGTTGATCGGAAAAATGAGCCCAAAAGAAATTGTGATCATCGTTTTAGGAATTGCTGCATTTTATTTTGCAAATTCAGCGTATAAAAATTTCTTAGATAGTCGGCGTCAAACTCGCATTAAAGAACTTAAGCAAGAAAACCGCAAAGAAGAACTAAAGCAGTTACAATTCGCTCAAGAACAAGAAACTGAGCGAGCCAAAATAATGGCAACAGTTATGAGCCAAGAGCCTCGCCTGAAAACAATCAAGAATTTCAGTGATGACGCGAAAACAGAACTATTCAAACGAGGCGGAGATGCGAAACAAGTTGAAGTTCAAGGTGTCGTTGTTGATGGAGATAATGCTGTAGAACTAATGAAAAATGCTAGACGGAAATCAAACGAGGTTCATTTATCTGGTTTGTTTAGAATTCTCTCTGTTGATTCATCCAACCAACAAGCATTTAAAGTTAAGTTGCGTAGCGTTGATTCTCACGAGGAGTTTACCGCAGAGGCAGAAGACCACACTTTAGACCGCAAGTTTTTACTGGCATTGCAAAAGGGTGAATGGGAAAGAACGCCAATCAAACTACATGTGACAGCTAAAGAAATGAACGGGGATATAAGAAAAGCAATGATCACGTATGCTGAATATGTCACCCAAGATAACTAAATTAAGCCTCACCAAGCGTGAGGCTTTTTTTTGCACAAAACATTTGCAATCGCAAACCTGTCCGCCCCTACAATAATAAGAGTTATCAATTGACAATTGATGAGAGAAGCATGGTGGACATAAATCGAAACAAGTACTACGGC
>NZ_JATABF010000077.1:0-8212 GCF_036533715.1 Vibrio sp. M260121
GATTAACGTAGCTATAATTTATGGAGCAGTAAATCTGACCTGAGCAATAACGCCGCGTTAAGTGGTGAGCAACGCTACCACCCTACTTAAACTATTGTGCCGTAACCACTAAAGCAGAAGCAAACCGAAAATGCCAAGCGTTGGGAATCCGTCTTAAACGCTTTGTTATGTGCCGTTGCCGCAAAAGTAATGTTCTAAAGGTTGTAAATGGCAAACTATAGATATAGAATGGCGTACTATTTAGTATATGAGACACTATATGAAAATTCGTGAACTAAAAGATGTATTCCTAGACGTTGAACTAAACCGTGTTGGAAGCGTATTTAGTAACACTATTGCTATCCTTTGTGCTCTATTTGCAAAATATGGTGCTTTGGGCGGCGTTGTCGTAATTTTATGGTACTGGGGGTTATTCTCTCTACCCAAGTACTCTCGATATCATGACTCGGTCTGGGAAGATTTGACTTCATTTATTTCAGTTTACGCTGTAGAAATAATTTCTTATTTTTCTGCTTATTTCGCTTTCTACTTTGTATATAACGTCGGCATCAAACGAATAATTCAATCTGCGATCAAAAAGTAAATGTCCAACATACTGAAGTCTAAATATTTTCAGGCACATAACGCCGCGTTAAGTGGTGAGCAACGCTACCACCCTACTTAAACTATTGTGCCGTAACCACTAAAGCAGAAGCAAACCGAAAATGCCAAGCGTTGGGAATCCGTCTTAAACGCTTTGTTAGCTTTAAACACACTTGGCGATAGTGGTCAAAGAGTCTTTCCATGTTGCTGCTGAATCGAAGCTCTCAACCAAACCATCTTTGGTACTTTGACCTGTAAATGCTCCCATACCATGTTGAATCATATATGTTGGTTTATATGAAGGAGCGCCTAGTTCGGTTAGGCTTTTACAAATAGAAGAATTATCAGAGGATATTTTATCTAGCTCAACTTGCAGTTTATCCATAACTCGCTTTGATTGATCCCCAAAGACATTCATACGCAGAACACTTATAGCTTGATGAGCAGTTTTATCTGATACTCTTTTTGTGTCGAAGTAACCATAGCTCATTCCAGCAAAATACAATTCTGCTGCTTGAGAATAATTCTTTTCACTCATACATCTATTTAAGCCTGTAAAAATATCAACAGGATTTTGCTGATTTGATAATTGACTTATCTCAACACATCCAGAGGGCTTCAGTGATTCAAGATTACCTTGAGCATTATAACTTGAAACATTATGCTGCGGTGTTGAATTACATGCTGAAAGTGAAAGAACAGCCAAAACACCTATTATTAATTTACCCATGTGCTAATAATTCTCCTTTAAAGCTAACGCCGCATTAAGGTGTGAGCAACGCTACCACTGAACCTAACCATACCACCATAAACACAAAACCCAACGATGGAATGAAAAATGCCAAGCGTTGGGAATCACTCTTAAATGCTTTGTTATATTACGGTTCCGATATAAACACCGATACAAAAAACAATAAGAATCAAACCAATTATTCCAATAATGGTATATTTTAGTGGTCGTTGTATAGTTGCTAATTGTTCTTCTGTTCGATTTAAAGAGAGTGCATTTTCACGAGAGATAAACTCCTTATTATCAGTTGAGTTAACGGATGCCACATTCGCAACCACACTACCTCCAGCGCCAAGAAATGTTGCGCTAGCAATTGATAACAAAGCTACATATGCCGCTTTTAAATTGTCAGGTACTGAAAAAAGCTTAATTGTACTTTCGTTGTCTAGGCTTGCTGCTCCACCTAAAGCTACAACAAAAAACACTCCAGACAAAATCATTATCGTTCCTTTCTCTAGTTGATCTTTTTCATAAAAAACCGACCACAAAAAAAACGTTAAGTAGCTAAACAAGAAGCCTATCAGAGCTAGGTTTGTAAGGTCGCTCATACCTAACAGCATCGAAACAAAGAAAATAAACCAGCCTAACACTGAATATTTAATTGATTTTGTTGTTTTTTTCATATTGTCCTAATATCGATTAGTAATGGAGTAATATAACGCCGCGTTAAGTGGTGAGCAACGCAGACCACCAAACCTAAACTATTGTGCCGTAAACACTAAAGCTGAATTAAACCGAAAATGCCAAGCGTTGTGAATCCGTCTTAAACGCTTTGTTATAAGCCTACCCAAAGATACGTGCCCAAAACCCTTTCTTTTCTGTTGGCTGAGATTTCTGGCTTTTAGTTGGTTTAGTGCATTTATGAACCTGTTTATGTTGGTCAGTAGCTGCTATTAGAATGTTCACTAAATCAAAGGTTGATTCATAATTAATCACATCATAAGCCTGCACAGATTTTGACTCGGAAAATAGGTCTTGGAAAATATCTTTCCATACGTTGTAGTATTTCGAGCACTGTTTTTCAGTACCAAACATTTGCCCATAAGAACCACAAAGTAATGCATGGGTAATCTGTTTGCGCTGCCCATTGATCGCTTTAGCTTGGGAGATTTGCTCTGCACTGAGAGCAACAAGTATTAAAGAATTTTCCATATTTCCTCTTTGGCTTATAACGCCCTGTTAAGGGGTGAGCAACGCAATACCGAACCCGCCGCAGACCACCTTAAACACCAAAACCAACGCATAGTGAAAATGCCACGCGTTGCGAATCCCTCTTGAACAGTTTGTTATGTGTGTTATTTTCGCTTGCCATTCCGGTCTTTGGTAACGCGAATGCTAAAGGCTTTTAGTTTATCAGACTCTACTACCTGCATTATTGTAAGACGATCGGAGCTTGTATAATTCAGCTTTAAGCAAGCTTAAACTCTTTCACTTCAAGTTTTTCTACAACAAGAACAACTTCTCGATTCTCAGCATCCTTTACCAAAGCTTCCTCTTCTGGGTCACTTGAGTCGAACCACTCAAGGTTTGAACCAAGCTCGTTAATATTATCAAGTACCCATACTTCCCCATCTTCCAGAAAAGTAACTGAAATTGGAAACTTGGGTTTATTCTCTAACTTCATGATGGAATTCCTCAACACACATAACGCCTTGTTAAGGGGTGAGCAACGCAATACCGATGCCGCCGCATACCACCTTAACCACTAAATTCAACGCATAGTAAAAATGCCACGCGTTGCGAATCCCTCTTGAACAATTTGTTATGTGTCTGGCCAGAGCTCTTCGATGACTTTTCGAGCATCAACTAAAGAAGCGCCAGTTTCCTCTCGATAAAGTCGCAGCGCTTTTAGCTTGTTACCTGATTTGACAGCATCTAACACCTGGGCTGGTACACCGAAGTGTTTATCTAATGACAAATCAGAACGTTCAAGTAAGAAGTCTATCTTACGCTCCAACAGTTTATGCTTGTATTTCATCGCAGATATTTCTCTGTAACCGATGAATATCAACAACACAATAAATACTATTAAAACTGACCACTCCACAATATCTCTCCTTAGATATTAATCATCCTAATCGGTGATTTTTCCGCGTTGACACATAACGCCCTGCTAAGGGGTGAGCAACGCAATACCGAAGCCGCCGCATACCGCCTTAATCACTAAAACCAACGCATGATAAAAATGCCACGCGTTGCGAATCCCTCTTAAATGCTTTGTTAGATGCCAGATCGCTGAACCTAATTTAGTAGTGGTAACGACACGAGATTATCGTTATGGCCTGATCATCGACTGCGTAAACAAGCCTATTAGTATCATCAATACGACGAGACCAAAAACCCGATAAGTTCTCTTTCAATGGCTCAGGTTTACCTATGCCCTCAAATGGAGAACGCTTAACATCATTGATGAGTTTATTGATGCGCTTGAGTGTTTTTTTGTCTTGAGTTTGCCAATACAGGTAATCATCCCAAGCGTCATCAGTCCACGACAGTAAACGCTGACTACTACTCATCAATTAACTCTCGTGCTGTTGTTTTACCAGCACGGTACTGTGCTATAGAACGGTTTAAGTGTTCAGCGTTTTGAGGAGAGCGTAGTAAGTGCACTGTCTCCATAAGGCTATTGTAGTAATCTAAGGACATAACCACAGCATCTTCAGAATCACGACGTGTAATAACTGTTGTATCAGCGTCATTAACTACACCGTCCAAAACAGCTTTAAGACCATTTCTTGCTTCAGTAAAAGATACGATTCTCATAAGAACCTCCACATGTACGTTTAATGGAACAAGTATAGTCCTCACCACTCCACATGTACAGTAAATTGAACATGCGATATTGATAAGGCAACTAACGCCCAATTAAGGTGTGAGGCACGCAATACCGATGCCACCGCATACCACCTTACTCACTAAAATTAACGCATAGTAAAAATGCCAAGCGTGCCGAATCACTCTTAAATTGTTTGTTAGTTTGCGTGTCAAAGTGACACGGAGATTGCTTATTGCACACTTTAAGACCATAATACACATGTGACATTTTGACACAACAGGAGATAACATTATGGCTACTACTTTGCCTCGCATCACCGCTAGAGTTGATGTCGATACACAAGACTTACTTACTAAGGCTGCCGCGATCGCCGGCATGTCTAGCATCAACTCGTTTGTTCTAAGCGCTGCAATCGAAAAAGCTAAACAAGTCATCGAACGTGAACAGGCTTTAAAACTGAGCCAAGCAGATGCGATGTTGCTCATGGAAGCTTTAGATCGTCCTGAAACACAGAACTCAAAACTAAAAGCTGCTGCTGATCGATACGAGAGCAAAACTCAATGATGAATACGGTACTTCTAGATAAAGCTAAACACGATAGAAACCGATTCAACTGTGGTATCGAAGCTCTCAATAATTACTTAAAAGTAATGGCGAGTCAGCAAGCAAAAAAAGACAACACCAGAACGTTTGTTTTGGAAGATGATAGCGACAACTCACATGTCATCGGCTTTTACACGCTAACAATGACACCAATTGACTTAAAGGCATTACCCGATAAGTTACAAAAAAAACACCAATCATCCACCTCTGGTGGTCTGATTGCCCGCCTTGCTGTCGATGACCGATACAAAGGGAAAGGCTTTGGTGAGTGGCTGCTTATTGACGCACTCAGAAAGCTATTAGCTGCAAGTGATAGCGTTGCATTTCCAGTTGTTATCGTTGATGCCAAAGACGGTGCGAAACACTTCTATGAACGCTATGGTTTTCAAACATTTGAAGACGCTGAAAATAAACTCTTCATCACCATTGCTGATGTGAGAGCAAGCTTAGGCTAGTTAATCGCTAGCCTTTAGCAAACTAACGCCCAATTAAGGTGTGAAGCACGCTACCACAATATTTGATTAGATCACCGTAACCACAGAACTAGACCCAAACCGAAAATGCCAAGCGTGCTGAATCACTCTTAAATTGTTTGTTATGCGCTCACGCAACCATCAAGCACTTGTGTAGCAATCTCACAGTTTACCTTGGCTCTTTTCATTACATCCTGACTTATGAAAGCCTCTTTTTTAAACCCTAGCTTTTCTGATACTTCATTAATGTTTTTTGACCTAACATAAATTAGATTCATTAAATTATAATACAAATAACTATGCTCTTTGTAATAGCTCAACCCTGTAGAAGAGTAATACTCCAAGTACTTAACCAAGTTATTTGTATAAATATTAAAAACATCAAAAGATATTTTCAATTGAGCTTCAAGAAATGATTCCTTATCAGGATAAGAGGTGACCACTGCCTCTAATAAGACTCTATCATATCTCCAAGGGTTACGTTTAGTGTCATATTTATAATATGTTAAATATCCACCATTTTTTACAAATTCTAAAATTGAATCATTAAATATTCTGTTCTCATAAAGAAACTCATCAACGTCATTTATTGTTTGGATATCATATTTCACAGAGAGATCATTCGCTTGACTTAACTTCCGAACTTCACGAACCCATTCAGTTGTTTCTTTCTGATGAGTAATATTAGGATCTTCAGTCTTTGAGAACGAAACTTCGTCACTGGTAGCCTCTCGAACCATATGATCAACTTTGTAAAACGCTTTACATAATGACAGTTGTTTGGGCGTGCAGTACGCAGGGTTTCTTAAATTTTTAAGATTAACTCCACTTTCTGAATAAGAAAGTGCAACTAACCTAGAGCAAAATTGCTGTTTAGTTGCGGGTTTCTTGAGTAATTCCCTAAACCTCAAGGTAGTGGCCTCAGGAATTGAATACAAAGAGCATGTTTTTGACCGAGCAAAGTTACAGATAACTTCAACTTGAGATTCTGTCAGTTCTCCATCATAGCGATAGATCGCCACATGGTCCTTTGAATCAAAAATAAGTCGCTGAGGGTTCTTAGAAAACACCCCAGACAAAGTTGCCTCGATCATTGTCCCACCAACATAAATCGCTGCATGAGAATATTTTGAAAGAGTACCTAACCTGACTCCTTTGCTAACGATGCCTTTATCAGCGGTAAGGATTATATCTCCGGGCTCTAACTCTTTATAATTAATAATGTACTTTTTAGACACATTGATATCCTCTAGACTTAAACTGTATGGTTGAGGCTTCTCAGGAGCACTCTGGCGCATAACGCCCTGTTAAGGGGTGAGCAACGCAATATAAAAGCCGCCGCAAACCACCTTAAACACTAAAACCAACGCATAGTAAAAATGCCACGCGTTGCGAATCCCTCTTGAACAGTTTGTTAACTGGATTTGCAAAGGCGGAGCGCTTGCTCTCCCGATTTTGCGATAATTACACGCTTATTTCTTGTCAGCGCCTTGAGTTTGTTCATTATTAGGGGTTTCGACTTTTTGGGATAATCCCATAAAAATTTGATGAACTCGATATCAAACCTTTCATCGCAACCTTCAGCTAAATCTGGACGCTTACTACTTAATAATGTTCTCTTTAGTGCTCGATAGATACAGGTATATCGGTTTACATCTAAGAATATTACTGTGTCACAAGCTTCAAATCTTATATCAAGGGTGCTCTGATAATTACCATCGATAATCCAACACTCGCTTTCACAAAGACCTTTTTGAATTTTGATCCAGTCATCTTTTGGAGTTTTAACCCAATTTGGTTTCCAATATAACTGATCGAGATGATGAACAGGCAAATTCAACTCTGTACCTAATAGTGCCGAAAATGTGGATTTACCCGAACCGCCGGAACCAATGACCACAATTCTTTTCATCGGACTTACCTCGTCATCAATCCAGTTAACGCCGCATTAAGGTGTGAGCAGCGCTTGGCTATACTTGAGCGAAGCGAAACTGCCAAGCGTTGCGAATCACTCTTAAATGCTTTGTTATACGATCAGCCAGGTACAGCTGCAGTTGATTCTAGAGGGTCTGATGGTTTTTTATATTTAACTGTTTGTCTATGCATTTTTCCCCCTTCACCGTTACTTTCATCAACCTCATCACCTTTAGCTTGAGAAGAAAAGTTAGAAAGAAAATCTTGCATCGTCATACACACAACCCCCTTGCTATCTTCACTTACACCAAACACCGTGCCATACTCCGCTAAAACCCCTCCGCCGGAAGGTCCTGATGTTGGTCCATCGCTTGCTGAGGCTGTGACACCACCATTACCTGGGGGGCTCTTCCAATTATACATATCCACTATATATTCATAGAACTTGGATTCACTTAAGCCATTGTTCAAAAGAATCCTTGGTGAAAAAACAATAGCATTTGGTTCAGAAAAGTACCTCTCTGCTTTTAAGTATAGATCTCCAATATCATTAACTTCACCATATACGATGAAATGATGCTCTATACCCAGGTACTCTTCTGGCTCTCCTTCCTTCTTACCTTTTTTAACACCATATTTTGGTAACAAATCTGATTTCGCTTCTTCATATCGCCCTTTTTTGTGCTTATCAAACTTGACCACTTCTTGATTTTCCCAAGCTTGACCTGATTTAAATTCAATTACGATCCAACGTAGGTTATCACCAACCATGGCATCGCTAAGTTTTTCCAAGTCACCATCAAGAGGGAAAATTATTTCATACGGCCCTAAAAAGTCTCTAATATAACTATATTCAACGGTCTTTTCCCACCATGTCTTATTATTGTCTTTCATCCTCTATCTCTTTATTTCTTGTTTGATGACGTATAACGCCCAATTAAGGGGTGAACAACGCCTCCACCCAAACCTAAGCCATTGTGCCATAAACACTAAATTTGAAGTAGAAGCAAAAATGCCAAGCGTTGTGAATCCCTCTTAAATTGCTTGTTAGGTGCGTAGCCAAAGTTGGTAAAA
>NZ_JATABF010000078.1:0-7558 GCF_036533715.1 Vibrio sp. M260121
GCCGTAGTACTTGTTTCGATTTATGTCCACCATGCTTCTCTCATCAATTGTCAATTGATAACTCTTATTATTGTAGGGGCGGACAGGTTTGCGATTGCAAATGTTTTGTGCAAAAAAAAGCCTCACGCTTGGTGAGGCTTAATTTAGTTGGGATGCTATTTATATTCCAGAACCTTCATTCTCGGCTTCTTTTGCAGCGTCAGAGTAGCCGCTCGTATCAAACGTTGTTTTAAAGTCACCTTGCTTGTAGATAACTTTTGCTCTACCGAGGAATTCTTTTTTTACATACTCAATCCCTTTATCAGTGGCAGGGAAATCCATTCTAATCCCCTCCATCATACACTGACCATAATGCTTAACCATGACGCCATTTACTTCCAATGATGGTACGGGCATCGGTTGAGAGCTAAAACCCTTGCACTCATCATTTATAGCTTGTATCCCAATGTTAACTTGTCCATTCAAATTCTGAAATGTTCTAGCAACTACTAACGAACCGTACTCAATTGAAGGCGACCTCTGATTCTCAAATCCAGATGCATATACCGATGAAGATAATGCAATCATCGATACCAAAATGCAGGTTTTTTTAAACATTAATTTACTCCTTAATCAGTTAACAGATTGGTATTCAATCACTCTCTCTTTATAACCACAATATCAATAATGATTTAATGACCATTATTTAACAAAAAGCCCCGCACTTAGCGAGGCTCATATCGAACAGAGATATTATGTAGCAAACTATTTAGTGACGTTTGTTAAAATTTCACGAACAATTGAGAGCAACATCGCTAGTTCGTCACCGCGAACATCATGAAGATCTTCTTTGCTTCCCACTAATGACTCAACAACACTTAGTATCATTTCCGCTTGCTCAATAGCTTGTGCTGGTGTTAGAGGTTTTAGCATGACACACCTCCTTTTAGTACATCACGCACCTTAGAATCGGAGCGTCCTGTTAAACGGGCAATATCCGCAATCGCATAACCTTTATCTCTCAAGTAAACAATTCGCTGCTCTTCTTCAAAGTTAACTTTGCGTCCACGCGCAAGCATCTCGTGATAAGCAATTCGCACTTCAAGAAGTTCTATGTATTTATCTTTTTCAATCAACATTTGGTCTAATGGAATATCAGGAAGGAGCGGCTGCTGGTGGGAATCTATGAATGCTTGGTTAACTTGGAGTTGGAACTTAGGGCTAATCCAACCTGCGTAGCTAATAGCCAAAAGCTCATGAGCATATGAACCTTGTTTGTCACCACCATTAATAACCTTAAGAGCGGAGTGCAGATATGCACTCTGGGAATTGTCTAACGCATCAATAAGTTCTTGAGTTGACTTAAGGCGAAGCCATTGTGACGGACGTTTATTTTCATTTGCCGCACTTAGGTGGTGAAGCGCATTTAAATTTACGCGCTTTTCGTGATCAAGGGGAATAGCATGGTTAGATATAACAATTTGATTTGGCATAACTGCCTCCTGTTGCAATGTTATACATCACCACCAAGAGGTCTCAATCTGCTGGTGGTGAACTGAACAAGGTTGAGACTACCGTCAACAGGAACGGCCCGCTTTCGCGGCCTCATCCAGCCCACCATAATTTTTAGGTGCGTGGAATCACGCAATAAAAAACCAGCATTAAGCTGGCGTTATCACGCCTGTTGATAACGGGGTCTCAATCCCGACACTGGATTTTGCCAGTGCCGTATTAAGGTATTTTTTTAGTTTTGGTTTGTCAAGCATGTAATTAGACCTCTTCCATCATGTCTTCGTAATCAGCTCGCACACTAGACCCTTGCTGATTCATTACAAATTTAAGCGCTTCGATATACGCTTCGGTTGGAGTCACATCCTCCAAGAATGGGCTCAGTCCATTTGCCATTAGCGCTTCAGCCATCTCGACCTCACGCTCTAGGTCAGAGCGTGAGTGGACTGAAACGAACGGGCGTTCAAGTCCTGTCATAGACTGTGTTCCTTTTTGAATTGGTTGAACTTAACCAAGTGATCACCACGGCAGCACTTCTTGTACTTCTTACCACTTCCGCAAATACAAGGGCGATTACGGTTCGCTGGCTTTAGTGCTTGCTCGATGATGTGGATGATCTCATCGTCTGTGTACACTTCACCTTGTATGCTCTCAGATTCAATCGCTTTAAGGTTTGCCGCTTTCAATTCATGAGCTTGTGATTCGTTCATGCCATCGCTCCTAATTCAATTGGATTTGATTCAATAAAGACCAGTGCTTGCTTGACGCTATCGAGACGTTGAGCCTTAGCGAACTCGCGAGATTTAATGGCGGCTTGAATGCGGCGCTCGATGCTCTTTATGGATGCGTCAGCAGACCAAGGCCAACATTGAACAGGACAGCGACGCGTACGATGAATCCAATAGCCATTTGGTAACAGCTTGTCACTCACTCGAATAGTACGAATTAACGAGATGAAATGAGCCACATGTTCTTCGACGCTTTTTTCGATTTGCGCCACTGGCACCATTGAGGCTGTTTGCTGTAGTGCTTGCGACTGAAGGTGCGAACGAGTTTCTTGTGCTGTGTCATTGATAGACTCCATCTCTTCTTTAAACATTGAACCGAATCGTGTTAATTGTTTTGCAGTACCTTTTGGTCCATCAACGATGAATCCACCATTAACCAATATCCAGTACGCAGTGTGACCCGTCCAATAACCTGCAAGTTGATCTTTTAAGTTCTTATATAGCTGCGAACGCTGACTCTTAATCGGACCGTAACTCAACGAACCAACCCAATAAGTAGAGAACAGCTCATGAATCACTTGATCTATTTGAGACACTACAACCTCAGGCATCGACAGCGGTGAAAGTAGTTGACAGGGTTGCTCTGCTAACTCTTTTAATTTATCGATAAATTTTGATGACGGAACATTTGCACATGCGAATTGACGAGGAGGAACATTCAACATCGGCATTCTTAATGCACCAACTGACAAGGTGTCAGCGGTAAATTTTACCGAGCAAGGAAGCCCAAGCACTTCTTGATAATTCAATGCATCTCGAATCGCTTTGATTGCACCGTAGTGATTTTGTAAAAGCTCTTCTGTGACAGCATCTAAGCGAATAGCTTTCAGTGAACGCTCAAGAATATTCAGGGTTTCAACAAGCAATTGCTCTTGCGTACCAAGTTGCGATGAAACGTTATTTAGGGCTGCATCGACCTCTTCTCGATTAGCACCAAGGCCACAGCAAGGCGCAATGGCTGCACGTAATTGTTTTATGCTCATATTCAGTACTCCTCGCCAATCCAGATGTTTTCGCCGAAGACGCTCATAAGGTCTTTGATTTGAGTGCGAGAGCAGTACAACTTGTAAAGATAAGCATCGACACCAAAGCAATGCGTAGAATCAAACAGTGGGCCACTGAACACGTAATTATCGTTAGACAGATAACCGATGTGATATTCATTAATTGATTTATGATCGTAAAGAGTTATGCGAGTATTACGCTCGATAATCAGCGTAATTGTTGACGAGTCGCCATGCGTGTCCCATTCAAGAACGAGTTCATCGGTACTCAAATCCCAATGGCGCGCAGCATCCTTAATTCCATCCAAAAATTCCTGAGCGGTTAGTTCTGCTTTAACTGGATGCAAGCTACAGTCAATAAGCTCCTTTACTTTATCTACAGCATGAACATTTAGCGCATGCTCGTAAGACTGAATTAATGCCTCACCAATGAAGCGATTAAATTCCGGAAGCGTCACATCGTTCAATGAATTTTGAAGCGACTCATCAAGCTTCTTTTGAATGGCCTTGCCAAATGAACCGTAGCTTCGCATTGACTCTTTGACTAGTTCACTAACCAGCTTTTCTGCCTGTTCTTGAATCATTTTTTCAAGTGAACCATCAGTACACATTTGATTGAGATGGGCGCTTACTACGTAATTTAGTTCTTTCATTTTTTATTCCTTAAATCCGGTTTAAATAATGTTTTAACGATGTTTAAAGCGAGCGAAACCAAAGCAGTGAAGCCGTGTGGCTCTGCTCGCTGTATTTAATGTGTTATTTACTGAGAGTGTTTATTTACTCTTTGCGAGTAACTTATCTGCACGCTTGATGATGGCGCGAAGCATGGCGATGCGAGTCATTTGACCGGGCATCATGCCAGTGCGCTTTGGCATCGGTAATAATGTCAACGCACGCTCAGCAGCTTCCTTTGCCATTAGCGGGTTTCGATGCAGAACGAACTCTAATATCGACTGAGCATCGTCAACACTTGACTCTATCAAATCACGGTCGATTCGAATTACAGTGTGCTTTGTCATAACGACTCCTTAAAGCTTCGCGAAATTAAGATGTACTTGTTGGTATTCACCTTGCTCATCACGTTCATAGAAGTTGAAGTAAGACTTGCTACCGATAATTAATAGAGAGTCACGCGCAGCGTTCTGAGCTTTTACTAGCGTTTCATCTTTGAAGTCTTTGCTGATAAAGCTGATAGTGTTTGCAATGGATGCATCTTTTACAAAGAAGTCTTGAACGGCAATCAACATGTCATGCTCTAGCGTCTCTTTTTTCGAATCGAAATACTGACGAGCTAACTCACGCGCTGCATCATGCTCTGGGCCTAACGATTTCAGCTTCTGAGTTTTGTAAGTCATTTTGTACTTACCATCGAAAGAGAAGACCGTCACATTGTCACCAGTGCCTCGTGCGTGCAATTTCGTACCGTACTGGTCAAGCATCTCAACACGGAACTCTTCAAATGCTTTGACGATGTTTGCTTTGAATTGAGCGAGTTGTTTGCGTTGAGCCTTCACTTGTTGCACAAGGCCCGTTACAAATGCGTCTTTACGCAAATCAGAGGCCGCGATGTTGCACTTAGCAATAAGGTTGCCTTCAGCGTTATATACAAAGCCTTCTGGCGCTTCTGGACGTGTTGCTTGTTTAGTTTCAGTTGTCATGGTTATGCCTTACTTCATTGTTAGTTTTTGAGATTCACGACCATTTACGCCGTGGTTTAATTCAGCTTGTTTTCCGGATTCATAACCGGATGAAAATGCGTTATCTGCGCCTCCACGCGCTTTCTTTTCAGACGCAGAGCGAACGTTTAGAGTTTTCAGTTCGCCATGTTTCTTACTTTGAAACTCTTTGATTTGAGTGGACTCAGCGTCACTCAAGGCTAAAGCGTTAACCTTTGAACGAACCGCTGTTACCCAACCTTCACAGAACATGTCAGCGCGAGCGGTCTTCGTGGTGCGTTTAAGGCGCTTATTTAGGGTCGCTAAAAACTCTTTTCGCGATTTCAACAACTGACGCTCTAACACCTCATACACATACGTTGCGACTTCAGGGCGTTCGTTGTGTCCAGTAAAAACAACTCGGTGCTTACCATCCCATGAGTCTGCTCGATGCACATGACACCCAAACGATTCAGCAACCAACCACACCAACCTAGAAAAATAAGCAGCAGGTTTATTGGCTTTCAACTTTGAAAGCACATCGGCTTGGCATACGTCACTCAGCTCTGGCGCATGTGAATCAAGCCCATGTTTCGCCATTAGCTTTTGCGCTTGAGATAGAGCGTTGGCAGCTTCACCTTCATTTGTTGAACGAGCCGCTAAACGGAGTAGCTTCTTAATGCGCTCGATAATTTTTTGATTGCTCACGCAACAACTTCCTCTTTATTTTTCATTTCACAAAAATCTACACGAGCGGATACCCAGTGCGATTCGGTTGCATTCGGAGCGTAGATGCCAGCCGTTTTCCAATGGCAAGCTGCTGCTTGATAATCACCCTTACGTTCCGCTTCTGCTGCATCAGTGGCATGCGTGCGGTACTTGTTGCGACTTGCTGTTGTTGCCATGTGTTTATGTTCCTTTATTGATTTAAATTAGTGTGTTGATTGAGCTTGCCAAACGATTAAGCTGCGCCCGATTCGTAGTGCATTCATGAGCGTTCCAATGCCATTCTTAACTTGATAAATATCAAACGGCTTTGCGTCACCAATCTCTGCGCGTACGGCTTCTTTATCGAGAGATAATGGACGCTCACAAACCAAAATTTCAGAGCGGCCCATTTGTTTGCGTTGGTCAACCCAAGAGCCTCCAAGTACCACAACTTGCTCCGCTAAAGACATAATTTGTTACCTCGTACAATTCGTTCATAAGCACCAGTTGGAAGCCCAAATGGAAGGCGCAATACAGTAGTAAAAATTTTATCTCGTGCCGCGCGCCACGCATCGACATCAGAAAGTGTTGGGCTTAGGCTTTTGCCCTTGCGGCATTGATTACAATGACCATCGACAAGCACTCGAGCCTCGACAGAACTCTTGCAGCCCTTGCATTTACCAACACTCTCCACGTCCCCTTTGTATTTGTAGAAGTAAGGGCGACCTGGTTCTTTTTTAGTAATTAGCCCACCAATTGATGCCAAGTGCATTAGAGAGCGAGTCATGCCTTTAGGGCTTGCTTTCGATCCAACCGCTTTTGTAATTTCACGCTCAGCTAACCAAGTACCTGGATTCGCTTTCATGTGAGCCATCACTTTTTCAACTTCCAACATGCTAACCTCTCAAGTTCTCTGCTAGTTTCAGGTGGGCGCGTTTAACGTGTTCAACATTAAGCGGCTCACCTGATGACAACGCTCTCGATGATGCAAGTTTTAGGATGTTATCGAGACTACGAAGTTGACCTTCTGTTTGCGGAGTGATGCGCTGTGCGTAGCGAAGAATCTCGGCATCTGTTACTCCCCAAGCGCGCACAAACATATCAATGTCGTCAGGCACTGGATGTTTAATCATTGCTGGACTAATCACGCGTGACCAAAACGCTTTCATGTTCACTTTTGAGCGTGTCGCCGTCATGCGAGTACGGACCACATCGTTACCAAGCAGCATGCCGCCAGCTTTACCTTCGATCAGGATACGAATGCCGTTTAGCGTATCGTCGCTGAGGTATTGCGCCTCGTCGATAATCACAAGGCCGTTACGACCTACAAGCTCTTTAGCTACCGCCTTGGTTTGAGTAGCAATCGTGCGACATCCACGAACACCTAGCTGCTCAGCCAGCTCGCCAATCACATAGGCTGATGTTTTACAAAACGGTGAAGCGGTCACAATCCACACGTTGTTGTGTGTACGTTGGTACTCTTCAGCCGCTTTCGTTTTACCAACGCCAGCGCCTTCATACACCATGCTCCAAGACGACAGGTTCTGCGCAATCGACATCAGGTTCATAATGCGCTTAGCAGTTGGCAGCTCTAAGAATGCAGGGGAAGCAAGTGTGCTTCTTGTTTCCTGCTGGTGGTCTCGATTGTTAAGCCACATTTCAAGTTTCTTGAGATAACTCTGCTCATCACCAGCGCAAGTGCCGTGTTTTAACAACGCACTGAGTGAGCCTTCGTTAACCCCTGATTCGCGAGCAATCGCTCGTTGTGTCAGACCGTGCTCAAGTCGAGCCAGCTTGACACGCTCAATTACATCATTCATTCTTTACTCCGTATTCTTTCCAAATTGCTGCTGTATTACTCGGGTCATATCATCATTGAAGTAATCATCATCAGCATCCCAAGACGCGTCATGAC
>NZ_JATABF010000079.1:0-6879 GCF_036533715.1 Vibrio sp. M260121
CATGATGACTGCGCCGATGTAATTGAAATGTGTGTCAGCGAGTTTGAGACCAAGCAGTTTGTGGGCAGTGCTACACCAAACGTGGTGAAAAAGATGAAGAGCGCTGCGCAGCGTCTTGCTCGTATTGGCGGTGGCGCGCGAGGGAGAATGTAGCCATGTTTGATGACGTTCGTGTGCTTGGCAACAAGATGAAAGATGTCTTCACTATGTTAAGGCGCACCGTGAGTATTGCCACTGTCAGCCAAGTCGACAGTGAGCTGCGCCGCGTGAAGGTCACGTTCGCAGGTGGTCGCATCCCAGAGTCCGATTGGTTGTCAGTCGTCGGCTCTCGCACCAAAGGCGTGAACGCCAGCTGGAACATGGCCGTGGGTGAACAAGTGCTGTGTCTCTTTCCGCCAGTTGGTTCGATGGTGCGTGGCTATGTCCTCGGCTCATTGGTGAATGTCAATGCCAGACCGTACACCACTAATCCCAATAAGTTTGGTATTCAGTTTGAAGATGGCACACTCTTGGAGTACGACCAGGCAACGCAAACGGGCGTACTCAAAATCAAGGGAGGTACACCGTCGATTCAAGTGGGACCAGATAAAGTCTCGATTGTGTCTGATGTGGATATTGAGGGCGCAGTGACCATCAGCAAAACCTTGGACGTAGGCGGTAACACGAGCATTGGTGGCAATCTCTCTATTACGGGTACGGTGTCTGGTCAGCAAACGGCAACCTTTATGGGAACGGTTGGCGCGGCTGGATATGGTGGTCCCGTGTCGGGTGGCGTAGCGAAAATGCAAAACGGTATGGAAGTGTCTGGCACCGCGACCATTAATGGGGTGACGGTCTCCGTTGATACGCACACCCACGTCGATGCAGAAGGTCGTCCAACAGGCTCAGCGGTCAGTGTTCGAAGTGCCTCTCTGCTCAGTCGTCTGATTGGCTATTTGAGTCGATAAATAAACCCTAACGTAAAACGCCCTGTATCGCGTTCTAAGGGCGTTTAAATTTCAGTGGTAACATTTATCGAAAATAAAATCTTAAAACAATTAAAACTGGTTTTTAAGCGTATTAAAACAGGTGTGACATGATTTACTCACTCAAACTCGGTGGCGAAGGTCGAAACGCCACATTATTGGATGATATTAAGCAATCGCTGTACATGATCATCTATACCAGCAAAACCGAGCGCATTTATTTGCCGGACTACGCCGCTGATGCTCTCGCGTATTTAGATAAGCCGATGTGGTTTATGTCAAAGCTGCAGGTCGCAATAGCGGAATCGGTCGCCAAGTACGAACAGCGCATCACGCTTGATGGCGTGAAAGTGGTATCGGTCGAGCCGACGAAAGGCTTGATCCGTTTGGGGCTTTCATGCACGATAAATGAAACAGGCATGCGTGAGTATTTCGAGCTCTCCAACGACCTTTAGCCCCATCCTCATTTTGTCAATTGCCACCTAGCCTCGGCGAACACTTCCATAATGCTCTCAGTTTCTAGGAGGGCATTATGTCTGATGAATTTCTACACGGTATCTATACCGTTGAGTCCACTACGGGCTCACTGGCCGTCACCGATGTTGCATCGAGCGTGATTGGTATTTTCGGCACGTCCGAAAAGGCAGAGCCAATGCAGCTTTACCACACCACCAATTACGATGATGCGTTCGCGGCATTTGGTGAAGGCTCCATTTCAAAAGCGCTTAAACGTATTCATACCTATGTGGAAAGCAATTCAGTGATTGCCATTCCTTTGGGTAAAGATGCGGATTTCCCTGATGCACCAGAAGAGCCTGCGACATCAGGCGTCACACTCAGCTCAGCCAGTGCCACTGCTTATATAGACGATGGCGCAGCAGTATCTCCTGTTGTTGTCACCAATCCGCATGCGGCCATCATTAGCTACACATCCAGTAATGAAGCAGCAGCGACGGTTGATGGCGATGGTCTGGTCACATTGGTGGCGGAAGGTGAAACCACCATCACGCTTAATATCGAGTTTGATGATGGCACCGAAGCTGCGTCTGAGTCTGCGCCACAGCAAGCGACTCGCTCTCGCAAGAAAGCAGCGCGTTCTGCTCAATCGCAAACTCGTGCAGCGGCAACCGAAACATTGACGTACACGCTTACCGTTGCACAAACCAACCCTGACGCAGGTAAAGACGCCAATGGTGCCACTTTGTCAGCTTCCAAAGGCGTGGTCTATACAGGCTCACCAGCGACACCTGTTGCGCTATCCAACCCGAATGACCTTGCGGTGAATTATTCATCCAGTGATGAGACCGTTGCGATTGTCGATAACGGCACGGGTGAAATCACCCCACTTGCTGAAGGTGCGGCAACCATCACGCTGGAGCTGATTGGGGATGCGACCTATCAGTCGTCAACATTGACGTATGAAGTGACGGTCACGGCAGTCTCTGATGCGCTGCTGGCAGCGTTCATTGATGCCTTGCCACTGCTACGCAAAGCAGGCAACAAATATGGTTTCTCATCAAAAATCCATCTTGCTCCTGGCATCTTGCACAAAACAGGTGCTGCCTCGCTAGCGGTTGCAGCGGTGAAATCCATTCGCGGTGTTTGGGTGGGTGATATGCCAGAAGATATCAGCACCACAGAAGAAGCGTACGCCTTTAAGCAGCAGTTCGGTGATGAACGCTACATGCCATGTTGGCCACGTCCTCTTGTTATTCAAGATGACGGTTCGACCCAAGTGGATTGGTTTGCGCCGTCATTGGCAGGTCTGATTGCGCAAGTCGACCGCAATGGTACGGGTGACACGATTGTGAGCGAGACGGGCTACTGGTGCTCACCGTCAAACTACGACTTGCTAGATATTGTCGGTCCATCAATTGATATCGAGTACATCCCAAGCGATACGGCCTGTGATGTGAACTACCTCAACGCCAATGGTATTTACACCATGATCAACCGCAGTGGTTGGAAAGGTTTTGGTAACTACTCAAGTGCGTATCCAGACTCAACCGATTTGACGTCGTTCTTTTGTGTTCGCCGCACAGCGGACATCATCGAAGAGTCAATTGAAACCGCCACGCTGCAGTTTATCGATAAGCCGATGTTTACAGGGCCACATGGTCTGCAAGCGATGGTGTGTGGCCGCGTTCGTGACACGGTCAATGATTACCTTCGCACTAAAGTGGGCACGTCACTGGTTTACTCCAATGTGTATCTGGAAGTCGACGATAACCCGTTGGTGAACTTGCAACAGGGCAAGATCAAGTATCGCTATCAGTTCACGCCACCAATTCCGATGCAAACCGTCGAGTATGCAGCAGAAATCTACGTGGAAGGTCTGGAAAGCGCCTTTAGCTCACTCGTAGGGAGTAATTAACAATGGCTGAAAACCATGTAACCAAGCGTAACCATATGTGCTTTATCAATGAAACGCAGTACATCGGACGCGTCAAAGCCATCACAGCAGAGCCTCAACTTAAGGTTGAAACGTTCTCGGCGCTTGGCGGTATCGGTGATATGGAAATCCCTAATGGGGACTATGAAGCGTTGAACGCAAACGTGGAGTTTGACAGCACAGCGCCTGCGGATTTAAAGCAGCTCACCAAAAACGGCGGCTATGTTGCCATTCGAGCTCTGTGTGATGTGCGCGGTCTGGATGTGACGACAGGTACGCGCCGCCAAGATGGCGTAGTGACGCGTATTTGGGGGTATGTGAAAAATCCGCCAGCGACCCATCACACCAAAGAGAAAGTGGCGTACACCGCTCAGATGTCCGTGTTCCGCATTGAAATCAGCAACAACAGCGGTCGCCTCTTTGAGCTCGACTTCGTGACAGGCGTTCGCTACCCAGCCGATGAACCTGGTAGCGGCGGCGTCACTATTTCGCTGTAAGGAGTTAGCCATGCCTCGTATTCGTAAATTAGAGCTCGTTGGTGAAGGTATTCAGCGCAATGGCCAACCAGTTGACAAGTCCGTGCTGGAGTCTGTGGTTCGTAACTCGGGAGGCTCACGCCCTCCGGTTACGCTAGGGCATCCAAAAAAAGGCGATGACAAGGTTCCAGCGCTGGGGCGCATTGATGTTCGCGGCATTAGCACCAACGACAAAGGTGAAGCGGTTCTGCTGTGCGAGCAGCACTACACGCCAGAGCTCGAAGAGCTAGAAGACCAAGGTAAGTTTGAAGGTCAAAGTGCGGGTATCTATCCGCTCCCTGGCAAACCAGGCGAATTCTACCTTCACCATGTGGCTCAGCTTGGTTCTCTGCCACCTGCGGCCAACATCAAAACGCTGGATGTCGTTGAGCTCAGTGATGACGGTGAAAGCGACGCTATTTTCTTGTTCTCCAATGCTGGAGTGCAAACCAAACAATTGAATGAGAATTCCATTATGAAATTTGAAGATTTAATGAAAGCCGTCAAGAGCTACTCCGATGATGAGAAGAAGCAGCTGGGTGACGCGCTAGGTTTTAAAGCTGAAGGAGCACCTAGTGAGGGTGAACTGCCAACGAACGGTGAGCCAGGAGATAAAGGTAAGTCGAATCCTGAAGGTGAAGAAAACGAAGAACTGAAGCAGATGCGCGAATCAATGGCAGGTGACCGCCGTGAAACGCTGACCGAGCTTGCTAACGATGCAAGCCTTGGTGAAGACATGCTGAAAGTGATCACTTCGATGATTAAAGGAGCATCGGCTATCGAACTGTGTAACACAGGCGAAGGCTCTCGTTATTCCGAAATTAAGTCGCTCATTAAAGCGCAGCCAGCAAAGAAAAAAGGTTCGTTAGATGTATTTGGCGACATTGAGCTTTCAAACGAAGGGGAAGAAAAAGACACGTTCGACCCTGAAGGCTGGTAATTGAATTGATGTGGCGTGCGCCTTTATTGGGCGCACATTGAAACCGAACAACTCAAGAGTAATGAATTATGGAATTTACCTCTAAGGCAGCATTAAGCCATAAGAATGTGATTAGCAGTGGTAAAGGCGCAAAGGTGCATCAAATCACTGCAGGTGCCATCACTGACCTTGATATTGGCCACGTCATTGTGATCACCAAAGAAGGCATTCAAGGTCGCTGGGACGGTGTCACTATTCCGACAGAAGACATCGATGATGGTGCTGGCGGCACGATTACGGTAACCGCCGCTTATCGTTTGGCTATTGTGACTCGCAAGCAGTTTGCAGGCGATGCGTCAGTCACCGCATTGGTAAAAGGTGATTATGTTCGTGAGAACGTTGTGCTGGCGGATGACTCTGCACTTCCAGCAGAAGCGCAGTTCACGCTGACATTAAGCGATTTGTGGGCAGAAGGTGAATGGTAATGGATAAGCAAAAATTAGACGCTGAGTTTTCAGCGCAATTTAGTCGCGTTGGCAGCGCAATGGCGAACCTTGGTGGTCACTCTCGCTTCTTGCTGATGAACCGTCAGCGTAAAGCCAAGATTGATAATTTGGTCAAACAGGTAATGGCGCTCAAAGTCTTGTCTGAACTTTACGACCAGGAACGTCTAACGGTCGACGCGATTGCTCAAGCGCTTGCGCCAGAAAGTGTGGACGAGCAACTTGCTGACAGCGCGAAACAAAAGCAATCGACTATTGCTACCAACCCCAAAGACCAAGAGCCAGGCTTTGCACTTGAAACTCTGACCTATCCATTCACAGTGGATGATATCGGCTCACCGTTGATGGCGGATGATCAAGAGATGGAGTTGGTGTTCAATCCGCATGAGCAGCGCGTCAATCTGAAAACCTCAGATGAAAGTGTGATTGCGATTGAAGATGGCAAGTTCATCGTTAAAGGCGCTGGTGATGCCACGCTTTCAGCCACGTTCGTCAAATCGGGTAATGTTCCTGGTCTGAAATCCGACATGGCTATCACGCTGACGTTGCAAGAAAAAGAGTTAGGCGATGACATCGAAGAAGCTCCAGAAGGCTCAAAAGCGCGCGGTTTTCTCCGTCCAACACCTGACTTTGATATCGAGTTGGAACTGGGTAAGAGCGCCTTCATCGGCACGGTTGTTGATCTTCCTATCGCCTTTGCGAACCCAGAAAACGAAGAGTTTGAGTTTGAAAGCTCTGATACCGACGTGTTTGAAGTGGATGCGCAAACCGGAGCTATTTTACCTAAGGCCACAGGTGACGCCGTGCTGAAACTGCACATCGGCGATGACTCTGACGACGTAGTTGTCAGCATCAAGTAACCCAAATTGAACGCGCCTTAAATGCCATTTTAAGGCGCATTGAACACTGTTTTAAGAAAGAGAGAAGTCATGGATATTATCGACCTGTTCCGCAGCTATACGAAGCTGGATGTTTGGGGTGAGTTCCTAAACAAGCAAAAGAAATTAAAGCCCGTACCGATGCCAGTTCGCAATACGGTATTTGGCCCTAGCCAATTCTGGCATGACGTGTCATTGCCATATTCTGAAATCAAAGACACCACCACGAACGTGCCTGTGGTTCGTCGTGGTACCGCTGCTTTGGTATTGAAATCGGAAGGTACAACCGTAAAGGCCATCGAACCACAAGGCTTCGTGATGTCGCACTTTGCGACCGCTGCTGAGCTGAACAACTTAAAAGCGTTAGGGATGAAAGCCACTAAACAGTGGTTTGATTCGAAAAATGCCAACATGCTACGCCGCATTTACAAAGGTATTGAGGCTATGTGTGCGATGGCGCTTTCAGGCAAAGTCGAATATCCAATGAAAGCCGAAGGTGGTGAGATTGAGCTGGAAGTTTATGACTTTGGTCTTACTGAAGAATATAGCGCGACTGGAACCATCGACTTGTCATCGACAGATACCACCATTGGTCAACTGTTTAAGTTGCTTCAAAGCATGGCCGAAAAAATTGAAGACAACGGTTATGGCAGTAAGCTCTTGACCTACGCAGGCCGCGATGTTTATGCGCGCATCATGGACATTGC
>NZ_JATABF010000080.1:0-6705 GCF_036533715.1 Vibrio sp. M260121
ATAAGTCAGTTCGCCTCTTTCAACTTGGTCAACAACATCCAATTTAAAAGCGAGGGAATAATCGCATTGAGTTCGTCTAGTTATTGATTTCATAACACTCTCCAATTTTCTGGTTGGGAAGTGTCAACCTTATTTAGGATGGGTCAAACAGAAGGAAAAGAAGGTTACCAAGATGGTAGCTTTTTTGTATATGGCAGACAAAAAAACATCCTAACTCTTAACGAGATAGGATGTCAGCAAAGAAGGTTGCTCAGGAACATAGGGGGAGTGTGGAACCTTCAGATTAGCGACGAACTTCTTCAAACTCGCCTTCAATCGCGTCGGATTTGCCCGTATTGAATTCATACTCTTCATGCATTTCTTGTTGCATTTGCTTTACGCGTTTTTCAATACGTTTACCAGTGATTAGGGCTGCGATGGTCAATGGAATCGCCATGATTAGGCTAAATACCAAAGTAAAAAAGCCAGTAATCAGTGCCAATGCAGTAACGATAATTCGATTCATAATCATGACCTCTCTTTCAATCTATGGGTTCATATTACGGGTTTGAATATGAACGAAACATGAATATACCGTTCAATTTCGCATCGATTTGTCTGAGGAATGTCAAAGTGTCTTAAAAACGAAAAAACGCCTGAGGGTCATCAGACGTATAAGCGGGGAAGTATATTAGTAATGCGCAAGGCGCTTATTATTTAAAACAAATGCTGGGGTGTTGCTCGTTACACATTGTGGTTAACGTTGTGGAGCAAGGTTCACCTTATCGAGGGAATGTTTGGTAACGAACACCCATCATTTGTTCCATACAGTGTACAACTTGACAGCTGTAACCAAATTCGTTGTCGTACCAGATGTACAGTACACAGCGCTTGTCTTGAGCGATGGTTGCTTGACCGTCGACCACACCTGCGTGGCGAGAACCCACTAGATCGCTTGATACGATTTCTGTCGAATCTGTGTAATCGATCTGCGCAGAAAGCTCAGAGTTTAATGCCATTTCACGTAGGTATTCGTTCAGCGAATCACGGTCTACATCTTCACCCAAGTTAAGGTTTGCAACAGCCATTGATACGTTCGGAGTCGGTACACGAATTGCGTTGCCTGTAAGCTTACCTGCAAGTTCTGGAAGTGCTTTTGCTACCGCTTTCGCTGCGCCTGTTGACGTAAGAACCATGTTCAATGAAGCACTACGACCACGGCGATCGCCTGAGTGGAAGTTGTCGATTAGGTTTTGATCGTTGGTGTAAGAGTGAACGGTCTCAATGTGGCCTGAAAGCACGCCGTATTTATCGTTAAGTGCTTTAAG
This sequence comes from Vibrio sp. M260121, assembly GCF_036533715.1. Taxonomy (NCBI): domain Bacteria; kingdom Pseudomonadati; phylum Pseudomonadota; class Gammaproteobacteria; order Vibrionales; family Vibrionaceae; genus Vibrio; species Vibrio sp. M260121. The sequence goes on from NZ_JATABF010000080.1 coordinate 1,308, forward strand.
TACCGGAGTGATAGCGTTAGTCGTACAGCTCGCTGCGGAGATGATGGTGTCATCTTCTTGAATCACAGATTCATTCACACCAAATACTACGTTCTTGATGTCGCCTTTACCTGGTGCGGTAAGCAGTACTTTCTCTGCACCGTTACACGCTACGTGTTGGCTAAGACCTTCGGCATCGCGCCAAACGCCCGTGTTATCAACAACTAGCGCATTGTTGATACCGTAAACTGAGTAGTCCACATCGCTCGGGCTGTTGGCGTAAATAATTTGAATGTAGTTACCGTTTACGATCAGCGCTTTGCGCTCTTCATCAATCACGATACTACCGTTGAACTGTCCATGAACGGAGTCACGACGTAGCAAGCTTGCACGCTTCTCAAGATCACCTTTCTTGCCGCCACGTACCACGATAGCACGCAGACGAAGCGGGTAACCCGGACCACTCTTTTCAATCAGCAGACGAGTAAGTAGACGACCAATTCGACCGAAACCGTAAAGAACCACATCACGAGCAGCCAGAGATGAATCTGCATCGCGAGCACCATGTAAAGCGGTGTGTAAGAAGTCTTTAAGTGCTGCAGTGTCTTCGTGATCTTTCCAGTACATACCAGCAAGCTGACCAACATCAACGCGGCAAGACGAGATGCTCATTTCGCACAGCGCTTGGATGATTGGCATGGTTTGTTCTAGAGAGAGAGGGCTTCCGGTGTAACGTCTTGCAATACGGTGAGTTTTGAGAATGTCTATGGTTGTTGCGTTGATAAGTGTTTTACCAAACAGAACCACTTCGATTCCTTTTTGACGATACAGCTTACCAATAAGAGGGGAGATAGATTCAGCAATCGTTTGGCTAGTTTGCCAATCTTGGAGATATTTCTCTGGACTCATTGTTGTTTTGGACCTTTCACGTTTTGGGGGCTGACCTTACTTTCTGCTGTTACCTCAACGGTAGAGCGTGAAGTGAGGGTGTTTTTTAATTGGGTTGTAATAATAATGTGTGCGGATTGTACGGGTGGAGGTCTTATTCTGCTAGGAAAAATAAATCCAGTTTAAAGTGTGGTAAATCGTCATTTTAATGGTTTATTAATGTGACTAAGGCAGGGTTTGATGGGGATTGACTTTTTACAAATATAAAACTTAATTCGCGATGATAAAGGATCGTTTCAAATGGAAAGGCTGTAACAATGATAGGGTGTATTTGGTTTTTGTGACCCTTGTTATCTTTAACACGAAAATAGTAAACGTTTTAGGCGCTTTTTAGCGATAGTTCGGGATTCACCAATGGTATGAGTCGATTTAACCAAATCTGTTTAAAAATGATGCTGCAAAATTTTGCAAGTAATCACATTTTTTGTTTGGTCAACCTTGGTGCAATAAAGGGCTCTAAGTGTTGTTTTTGCCTATTTGAGCAAATAAGCATAGTAAAAGTGCCAATAAAACCCTTCGTATAAGTTCATATTCAATCTATGAAAGTAGTCTAGTATTAATTCGAGGGCTTTTTCTTAACTCGGGCGAACGGATGATAAAACTTTCTATAAAATTACGTTTAGCTCTACTCGCACTGTTACCTGCGGTGGTTATTTTTGTGTTCGCCGTTCATCAATTCTCTATTAACTCCCAACGAGTCGCCAGACTCAATGAAACCATCAGTAATATCCAAGGCTTGAAGCTGATTTCTGAAGCTTCTCACTTTGTATACGAGATGGAGAAAGAGCGTCATCAATATGAAGAAGAACAGCCTCTTCCTATTGAGGTGAAAGTTCAACGAGATAAAGCGCTCGCCATTTATAACAAGTTCATGAAAAACAGCCACACCTTGGAGTATTCCGATGATTTAAAGCAAGCCATGTTAGATGTGATCTCTGGTGACATAAGGGGCAGTGTGGATGCGGGAGATTGGTCATTTCGTCTCTTACAGGAAATGTCTGAAGCATTGGTTCAGCATTACCACCTATTCGACAGTGACGAGGCGCATTGGATGCAAGACTTCATTGCTTATCTCGCACAGCTTTCTTATTGGACGCAAAAAGAGGCGTGGTTAACCTATCGCTTGGTGTTAGAGCCAGAAAGTAAGCCGAATCAAGGGATGTTTTTCCAAGCAATTGAGCGACAACAGCAAAGTTTGGAAGGGGTCCTTAAGCTAGGGGCTTCAAATGAGCAAGTTGATAAACTACTGAGCTTGTACACATCGCCGCGCTATCTCTCTAGCATTGAAGCTCGTGGACGTTTGATGGCTGGTGAGTTGTCGCAATCGGACTATGTGACTTATCTGAGAGACCTTGACCACCGCGTGCAACGTTTACAAGTAATGACGGAAGGGTTCACTCAGCAAGTCGAGAGTGCGTTGTTAGTCCAAGTCAGCTCTCAAAAACAAAGCATCACGTTGATGACGTCGGGAGTCATGGTCATCATCGTCTTGTTGTGTTGGTTGGGATTTGGTACTTGGTATCGAGTGTACAGCAAACTGGACGCCATTATTCACTCTCTCAACACTCTCATCCATGAACATGTGAAAGAAGAGAAGGTTGCCGTTGACGGTAATGATGAATTCACCATTTTCGCGCAGCAAGTCAACCGCATGATGGAAGAGCAAAATCGACAAACAGAAGAGATTCTGAAAACCAAAGAGTCAGCCATCTCTGCAAACCGCGCAAAATCGGTCTTTCTTGCCAGTATGTCTCATGAAATACGAACTCCGCTGAATGGCATTATCGGCATGACTGAGATACTGTCCCAAAGTGATCTTTCCGATCATCAGAAAGAAGTCTTAACCGATATTGATACTTCGTCTCATACGTTGTTGACTCTGCTCAACGACATTCTTGATTTATCGAAAATTGAATCCGGCCACTTGCAACTTTCCTTAATAGAGACGGACATTCGCGAGGTCGTTTATCAGTCGATGATTTTATTTCAATCCAAGGCAACGTCTAAGCAATTGGAATTAAACATCAACCTAGATGAACGTATTCCTCCGCGCATTATGGTCGACGATCACCGTATCAAACAGATCATTATGAACTTAGTCTCGAATGCAGTGAAGTTCACTCATGAAGGGCACATTTCAGTCGATGTTGATTATCAAGAGTCGACGACGCAAAAGAGTGTTTTCTTAACGTTCAGGGTGACAGATACTGGTGGGGGTATTGAGCAAGACAAACTGAATACCATCTTCGAACCTTTTACTCAGGAAGATGAAGGCATCTCGCGCCAGTTTGGTGGCACTGGATTAGGTTTAGCGATTTGTCGTCAATTGGTTGCCATGATGGGGGGCAAACTCACCGCTACGTCATCGAAAGGGATTGGAACCAGATTCGAATTCTCAATCGAAGTGGAAGTGCTTCCAATTGTTGGTTGGCGTTCAGAAATAATCCGAACCGGTATACTCATCGCAAACCAATACCCTTACACCGGCCAAATTGTTAAAGAATGTCGCTTGGCAGGAATACGACTCTCAGAGGCTAAGCACATTGAGGATTTGACCTCGACTGCAAGAGAATCTGAAGTCATTTTTTACTGCCATGATGGTAAAAGTAAGTTGGATTCGGCCATCGATGAGTTAGAGAGTTATGTTGACGCGAGCCGAATTATTGTGTGTCAGCATCATCTCACCACCACCTATACCAACTCAGAACGAATTCATGCGGTGTTGACTCAACCATTTCTTGGTAATCGCTTTAGGCATGCTATTGATGAGCTTGCTCAAGTTGAGCAGAATGCTGAAAGTGACAATGTCACGAAAGCAGCTGTGATTCACAATATTAATCAGTCACGCACACATCGTCGCATTTTGATTGCCGAAGACAATTTGATGAACCAAAAGATAGCCAGTTTCTTTCTAGATAAAGCAGGGTACGATTATCTTATCGCGAGCAATGGGCAAGAAGCTCTGGAGGCAATCACTACAGGCGAGCAATTTGATGCCATTTTGATGGACTGCATGATGCCGATAATGGATGGGTTGACTGCGACAAAAGAGATTCGTCGTTGGGAGAAAGAAGTCGGGAGCGACAAAATCACAATCATTGCTCTTACCGCTAGCGTGCTAGAAGAAGATATCCAAAACTGTTTTGCTGCAGGGATGGACGCATACTTACCGAAACCTTACAAATCGAATCAACTGTTTGAGTTGTTTAATGAACTAAAGCTTGCTTAAATCGCACTTGAAAGCCGGACTCTTTACGGCTTTTAGAACGATAAAGAAAAGGAAGTAACATGTTCAAACTTGCTGTAATCGGGACGAACTGGATCTCTCAACAATTTGTTGAAGCGGCGATTCAGACCAAAGAGTTTTGTCTTCACGCCGTCTACTCTCGTGATGTAGAGAAAGCACGCGAATTTGGCTCACCTTACAACGCAGAAGCTTATTACGATAACCTCGATGCTTTAGGGGCGGATGAAAGCGTTGATGCAGTATACATCGCGAGCCCAAACTCATTTCATGCGCCTCAGGCAGTGCAGATGCTCAAAGCGGGCAAGCACGTGATCTGTGAAAAGCCGATGGCATCAAATTATTCTCTTGCTCAAACGATGTTTAAAGCGGCTGAAGAAAATAATGTCGTGTTGTTTGAAGCCTTCATGTCGCCATACACTCCGAATTTCCAAGTATTGAAAGACAGTCTACCGACGATCGCGCCTCTTCGTCATGCTACGATCAGTTACTGTCAGTACTCTTCTCGCTATCAGAAATATCTAAATGGTGAGAATCCAAACACTTTCAATCCTGAGTTTTCCAATGGCTCCATCATGGACATTGGTTACTACTGTGTTGGTTCTGCTGTTGAGTTGTTTGGAGAGCCTAACAGCGTACAAGCAAGTGCTCATGTTCTGCCTTCCGGCGTTGATGGTTGTGGCAGCGTGACGCTGGCTTACGATGGCTTTAATGTGAACCTATTGCACTCGAAGGTGAGTGATTCACTTATCCCAAGCGAATTCCAAGGTGAACAGGGCAGTGTGCTGGTGGATATGATTGCCACAGGTCGTGGTGTTAAACGCATTCTACGTGGCGAAGACAAAGAGGTTCTCACGCTACCTCAAGAAGAGAACCACATGTTCTATGAAGCGCAGGCATTTGCTAAGCAACTAAAACTTGGCTCGATTGACCCTCAAATGAAGCTGCGCTCATTGACGGTCGCCAAAGTGCTAACCGAAGTGAGAAGACAAACTGGTGTTGTATTCCCTGCCGATAAAATCGCATTAGGTTAATTTACTCAACTTCCCTACCAAATACTAAAAAGCCCTCGTTATGACTGTCTCTTGATCACAAGTCTAGTGATCAAGAGACATTGCGAGCTCGTAGCCTTCAAGGATGGTTTGCAGTTTAAACCATCCTTCCCAAAGTGCCTTTATTGAAGCTCTGCCCGTCCTCTTGGTATCTTTCCAACCACCTAATTTGGCA
>NZ_JATABF010000081.1:0-6674 GCF_036533715.1 Vibrio sp. M260121
AATTTTGGTTGAATTGCCCCCACGACTTTTTCCTATTTGCTCTGAGCTTTCAGTAGCCGCACCTGTGCTATGCTGATGCGCTCGAACTATAGAGCCATCAAGAAAGACCCATTCAAAATCAGCCATGCGAGATAAGCTTTTGAAAAGCTTATCCAAAATCCCTTTCTTTGACCAAAGATTAAATCGTCTGTAGACGGAACTCCACTCTCCGAACTCAGAGGGTAGATCTCGTTCTCATTCGATAAAGTATTCCCTCAAATGTCATTCGATGTTCAGTTTTATCGTAAATACGACCTGTACTTTTCATAATTTGGAGTAGCAGTTCCCATCGAATATCAGTTAGCATTGTTCTTGGCATGGTATTGGGTATGGTTTTACTTTTGGCGAAGCAAATTATAACTCTTTACCATGCTGTTCAAAAAACACTCTCGAAAGATCAACACGCCCTAGCGTCGTAACTCCCCGGAACAAAATGTTTCGTATGTGAGCTTTACGCTCCATACGATCAATTAGCGGCTCTTCCTGCGTAAAAGAAGTATGGTGATTGTACTACTCACCATAAGCTTTCAATAACTGCTGTTTATAGCTAGTATCACTAGGGTCTTGAGTGAACGCTCAACCTTTTGATTAAACTGCTCCAAGTTGTCGAAACGAGCCCTATTGAAACCTAGTAATCTCTGGGTTGCGTGATTTAAAGACGAGTTGCCACTGCCTAACTTGTCTTCTTTTGAATTCGCCATAGTTTCCAATTTCCTCGTTAATGCTAACGTCCTGTTAAGGTGTGAGCAACGCGACCACCTTACCTAAAGCATTGTGCCGTAAACACTAAATTCAAAGCAAACCAAAAATGCCAAGCGTTGGGAATCCGTCTTAAACGCTTTGTTATGCTCGTCTTTCCAACAACGACGTAATGTCTTTTTTGAACTCATCCGATAGACGTTCGAACTGCTCTGGTGCTACCAAATTTTCTTCGCACATTAGCATGAGTTGAATAAATGCCTTATTACGAGAATGACCATCAAAGATAAGCTTCATCTGCTTTTCTGATGTTTTGGAATACTGACACATAAAATGAAACCTTTCCGCTGCCAGTTCTGACTCGTCAGTAATAGTTTCAATGACCTCGCTCAGTTGTCTCGTACAATACAACTGAATTGCTTCATTTTTGATTTCGCAAAAGACTTTCCAATCAGACTCTTTCATACTCATGCCAGCCTCCATTAAGTTCCATTTTTCAGCATAGAGCATAACGCCCAATTAAGGTGTGAAGCACGCTACCACAATACTCAATTTGACCGCTGTAAACACTAAACTAGACCCAAACCAAAAATGCCAAGCGTGCTGAATCACTCTTAAATTGTTTGTATGGATAATAACTAACGCAATCGGGTAAGGTGAGACCCAGACTTTAGCTGCAACTAAAGTTCTTCTATCTGATAGTTCGATTAAATGATGGCTCCTCTATCGAGAGACCGATAACAAGTACGAACATCAGATAGAACTCCAAGCACCACACTCGAATAGTCTTCTGGGGCTCGAGCCCGCATTTGCAAGCAAGAGTTAGCTTATTATGAATACAAACACACTTCAAAACATTAATGTCGGTGTTGATACTGGCAAATCACAGTTAGATATTTATATTCGTCCTCTCGATATTTACTTCACTGTTCCTAACAGCGACAAAGGCATTAAAGAGGCCGTCAAAACTATCGCTAAACACCATCCTCAGCGGGTCGTAATTGAAGCTACTGGACGATTAAAAATGCCCTTCATCCTTGCTTGTGACCAAGCAAAGTTACCCTATGTCATCGCTAACCCATTGAGGATAAAAAGGTTCGCTGGTACTATCGGACAAAGAGCTAAGAACGACCGTTTAGACGCCGCTCTCATTGCCCACTATGCCGAAAAAGTTCAGCCTGAGCTAACCAAACTGAAAGCCGAAAACATCCGATTAATGAGTGACTTAGTAACAAGGCGTAATCAGTTACTCTCCATACAGACCATGGAACGAAACCGACTACAAGTATTGCCAAAGAACATCGCTTCAACCATTACACCCATCTTAACCGCTCTTAAAAATCAAATTGAAAAAGTAGAAGCTAAAGTCACTTAGCTCATCGATACCTCACCTGAATATCAGAATAAAAATGAGATACTTCAAAGCATGCCTGGTGTCGGTAAAATACTGGCCGCATCAATCATTAGCAACGTCCCAGAACTTGGTTACATCACCAATAAACAAGCCTCTAGCTTGATTGGCGTTGCACCCATCGTTAGAGAAAGTGGGCGTTACAAAGGAAAGCGCATAATACAAGGCGGTCGGACTCAGGTTAGAACCGTGATGTATATGGCGATGATGTCTGCCATCCAATGTAACCCTGTTTTTAAGACCACTTATGAACGATTACTTGCGGCAGGAAAACCCAAAAAAGTAGCCATAGTTGCCTGCATGAGAAAGATGGTTGTGATCTTAAACTCGATACTCAGAGACGGTGTAATGTGGGATAACAATAGCGCCAAAAATTAACTATTGACGCCATAGTCTCTTGTTATGATTGTGGTCGGGGAATCGTATATTCATAGAAAACCACACCACAGTCATTAGCAGGTTGCTCTATAAAACCTAGCTTCTTGAGTAGCTTCGCTGAAGCAATATTATATTGGTCAACACCACCTATGAGTTTTAACCATGATTCAGATTGCTCGACTTCATTAATAAAGCCTTGAAGTAATTCACTAGCCAATCCTCGTCCCCAGTATGCTTCAGCAAGCAAATAACCGATATGGGCAGATTCGTCATTTTCCACATAAGCGAACAAGAAACCTATTAGATCGTGCTCCTCGGTTTCCACTTGAAGTAAGCGGCTCTCTGACAACATTCGCTCAAGCCAGATTCTGGCTTGTTCACTAGAACCTATCTCGTGGAAATATGGAGGAAGATTTTCTACAACTGCTGGCGTGAGAATTTGAGGAATCCGCTCTAGCAAAAATGAGTGTTTAGACAAATCAAGTCCTTCAGCAACTTCTACTACTGTCAACCTCTGACTTTCAAATGCTATTGCCATTCAAACTCCCCACTTCGATAAAAATCATAACGCCCAATTAAGGGGTGAACAACGCCTCCACCCAAACCTAAAGCATTGTGCCATAAACACTAAATTTGAAGTAGAAGCAAAAATGCCGAGCGTTGTGAATCTCTCTTAAATTGCTTGTTAGTTTACCTTTCGCACAAATCGCACGATTTAATTAGATTGACCATTTCATGCGAACAACTATAATCTTACTGTAATTCCAGATTTGGAGATTGATCATGCACACATTAACAGCAAATGATGCCAAACGTAATTTTGGTGAGCTACTTCTAAGCGCCCAACGTGAGCCTGTGAAGATTAGCAAAAACAGTAAAGACGCCGTCGTTGTAATGTCTATCAAGGACTATGAAGAACTAGAAGCAATGAAAACCGATTACCTTAAGCACTGTTTCGAGTCAGCGAAACAAGACTTAGCGCAAGGCAATGTGGTTGATGGTGAAGACTTTTTAAACGCCTTATAACCCGCTATGCAAAAGAATAAATACAAACTGAGTAAATTAGCCCAGACTCATTTACGGAAAATCAAAAGCTATACAGTTAACAACTTCTCCGAGACCCAGTGGCGAAGCTATAAAGATACGTTACTAACTGGTTTTCAAGTGCTTGCTGATAATCCAGCTGTTGGTCGCAGTTGTGATGACATATACCCAAGCGGGTTCTATTTCCCCGTGGGCAAGCATACTGCTTACTTTACAAAAGAAGATGGCTTCATTTTAGTTGTAGCCGTACTCGGACAATCACAACTTCCTCAGAACTACTTGTAATCAAATTTCACCCTAGAATTGGATTTAGAGTGAAGATCTTGATTGGTAAACTAACGCCCTGCTAAGGGGTGAGCAACGCAATACCTAAGCCACCGCATACCACCTTAATCACTAAAACCAACGCATAGTGAAAACGCCACGCGTTGCGAATCCCTCTTGAACAGTTTGTTAGTTGCCTGAGCCAGTTCGCAAATTTCGTGACATAAATAACTGTTCTTCCCGTTGGACATGTGTAATTAGAGTATAAAAACTACTTTTAAGCATATTCAACTCTACATCACAAACTACTGGTTCGTGAGAAAACCACATATTTTCATCTCTATCAAAACAGTGGCTATCACGCCACACTCTTAGTTCGTATTGCTCACCAATTACAACGATAAACTAAGTCACCTTTCCATCAGTAAAATTGATATTCTTGGGAAGAAATATTTCTTCTTCTCCTTTAAATAACTCATACCACTGAGATTCTTCCTCCCACCCGACATATTGAAAAGGAGCCTTGATGGAACATCCTATCGAATGATGCTTATTTAACAAAACTGAGTTTATCTCCTCCAATGAGAATGGCTGTAAATCCAATTTACTGGATAAAGAATACAACATCCTTTTTGATAAGCTGATATTTCTTCTGTTTCCATTTTGCTTTCCACATAGCAAGTCTGAACGATAATATATTCTCATTAACCATCCTCATTCTAACGACACTGCGAATCTGATGATGCATACAATATCGCTTAAAACTAGCAAAAACAAAAAGCATAAGATCAATGGAGACTTCTAACTAATAAAAACAATGCCAGATTTAAAAGCTCTCTCTATCAGTTGAACCAGAGACAACTAACGCCCTGTTAAGGTGTGAGCAACGCAATACTGATGTCGCCGCATACCACCAAAAACACCAAACGCAACGCATAGTAAAAATGCCATGCGTTGCGAATCACTCTTAAACAGTTTGTTAGGTGCGGAGCAGTTTTGACATATAGAACTCGTCAACATACTGACCATCCACTTTCAGAGAGTTACGCTTAGTCCCCTCGACTTCAAAACCATGTTTTCGATAAAGGTTAAATGCGCGATCATTATGACACATAACCGTTAGCTCAAGTCTTGTAAACTCTTCCCCTACTGCCCAAGTTTCGAGGTACTCCAGTAATTGTTTACCATACCCATTCCCTGAAGCTGATTGTTTGATACCCATGACACAATACATTGAGTGTCGATTTCGATTAGCTGTATTCCCAATTCCAGCAGCAAAGCCATAAATCTCATTTTCACCAGAAATGACGAACATCGCCTTAGAGGTACTTTCGGAAAATGACTCTAGGATTTTCACCTGTTGCTCAAGAGTAGTAGTTCTCTCACCCTCTTCTAACATCATGAATTTCGACTCACGATCTAATTGATACATGAGATCCAACACTGACTGAGCATCACTCGCTCTGACTTCCCTGATTTGCATAAAACTTCCTATTTCCACCTGAGCACCTAACGCCCTGCTAAGGGGTGAGCAACGCAATACCAATGCTACCGCAAACCACCTTAATCACTAAATTCAACGCATAGTAAAAATGCCACGCGTGGGGAATCACTCTTAAATTGTTTGTTAGAGCTCATTTAGTCACGTTGTTTGTTCAATTTAATATCGGTAACCGGTGATCGTGCTATCAAATACTGCTTCACTTCTCGAGCAATTTCGATTGCTTCCGAGCGGGTCGAATTAACCTCTATAGAAATAACATAGTTACTTATAGTTTCACTGCAAGCACCATGAACAGCTTCACATGAAGCAACTTGTAACTCTGATTCAGATTCTTGAGCACTTTTCAGCGCTTGTTGCTCAGAAAGCTTTACTATTCTATTTTCTACGGTTAATTTCAGCTCAGGCAACGGTAGAGACAAAAGATACTGCATATCTTGAAGTAGTACACGATGCTGCTCACTCTGATTTGAAACAAACTGATAACTCTCCTGAGCTAACTGCTCTTGAGCGTCGATCTTTTGTATTAACTCCTGAACTTTAGTATCTAGAGCTTTCTCCACTCCAGTCAAAGAGGCTTTACCTTTTATTGCTGCTTCCAAGCTACTCACAGCAGTAAACTGCTCTTGATCCACATACGAGAATACTTCAGATTTTGATTTACAGTATTCGAGAAGCTTTAGCTGCGCTTGAGTTACAAGGTCAGATTTTATCTGCTGTTTTTTTGTTCGAAGCTGTCGTTCTAGTATTAAACGAGTTTCTCGCGCGGTTTCTGACACTTCGTCAATAGCTGAAAAAAGCTGTTGAATATCATGTGTCTGCTCTAATGCTTTGACTTTACATTCTTTTAGCGTTTTTTCAGCTGTTTTTAAAGATTTAACATTATCTGACGCAACAGCAAAATCATTATCAGTTTCGAGATCTAGATTTGTTGACGCAATCTGCTCAAGTAAACCCAACTTCCAAGAGTCAAAATTATTTTTCTGGATCGAACCAGAAATAGAAATCTCTAAATGTTCCACAATCTTTCCTTATATATCAAAGTTCGATCTACCTATGAGCTCTAACGCCCTGTTAAGGTGTGAGCAACGCAATACCGATGCTGCCGTATACCACCTTAAACACTAAACGCAACGCATAGTAAAAATGCCACGCGTTGCGAATCACTCTTAAACAGTTTGTTAAGTGCCTTGGATTCAAGTACGAAGTGCGACACCTCTGAACATAAAAACAGTGAGATGCGATAATCATGAAGTTTGCTCCCGCCAAGAAGTAAAAAACATGAAATACACGCACCTCACTGAGAACGAAAGGTATATGATTTCTGCGCTCAGAAAG
>NZ_JATABF010000082.1:0-6596 GCF_036533715.1 Vibrio sp. M260121
TTCCCCATGTGAGAGTAGGACATCGCCAGGCTTTAAATTTAGACTTTAGGTCTAACCAGTGCGGAGCGGTAGTTCAGTTGGTTAGAATACCGGCCTGTCACGCCGGGGGTCGCGGGTTCGAGTCCCGTCCGCTCCGCCACTTATTTCGAAGACCTCGCTTTTGCGAGGTTTTTTTGAATCTACAATGTGATAAACTGTAGTTTCTACAGGGGTGTAGCTCCAATTGGCAGAGCAGCGGATTCCAAATCCGCGTGTTGGGAGTTCGAATCTCTCCACCCCTGCCATATTTAAGGCTCTAGTCGAAAGACTAGAGCCTTTTTCGTATCTGGAGAAAAGAATTCCAGCCTATTGGAAGAACAACGGATTCCTCTAATATCAAAATAGCGCGTGTTGGGAATTAGATCGCCAGCCCGCCCTAATCTCTGAATCCAACCCCTGAAATATTTATGGATCTAGCAGAAATTCAGGAGCCATTTCGCTTCTTTCTCTTTCCCTGAAGCTGCAAAATGAATCGAATCCTTGGCGTTATCACTTACCCTCCCGCTTAAAGTACTCAAGTCTCCCGATAGAAACGTCGAAGCTAGGAAAAAATATACGTCTGCTTACTCGTTGGTTCGTCTAACAATTCCTTCCTAAAACAATTTAACGCCATAGGTTAATAGTCCTTTTGAAAGGGTCAGAGGGAAGTGGACAGCTGCGTTCTTTGGTGTTGCTGAGATAGCTGTAGAGTGCTTACTGTTTGCTTTCTATAGTGGCTTGCTAATTCCTGATTACAAGTAACAAAAAAGCCCAGTATTTTCATACTGGGCTTGCTTATCACTTAAGTAAACGTCTTAAAGAATGCGTTTAAGCACGCCATCTGCTTTAATTCGTGTGATCTTACGAACCAGCTTCTGAACGCTTACTGGATAGTCTTCAACTTTTTCTAATTGTCTATATGTACAGATAAGCTGAGTATGTTCAAGAATGTTTGCTACTTCTTGCTCAAACTTGTCAGTCATCTTTGCGTAGTTATCTTGTACTAATAGACCATTTTCTAAGTCTAGAGACCATGCACGAGGATTCAAGTTATTACCTGTCATCAGCATGTAGCGCTTATCAACCCAGATGCCTTTTAGGTGGAAGCTATTGTTGTCATGCTTCCAAAGGTGGATAGACAGTTTGCGTGCAGCAATGCTTGCCTCGTTGGCTTTCGCAAATCGACGTAAGTTGAGTTCGTATAGATATGGTAGGCCACCGATGGTCTTGAACTCTTCTTCCGGAGAGATGTAGAAGTCGTTTGCCGTTTTATCACCCACTACGATAGTGACTTTTACACCACGCTTCATTGCGCGTTTCACTTCGCGATTAATGGCTTTAGGGAAGTTAAAGTAAGGGGTGCAGATGAAAATTTCGTTCTGAGCGGCAGCAAGCAGCTTAACGATTTTTTGATTAAGCAAATTACGACGTTTGCCTAGGCCAACAAGCGGCGTGACTTTTACATCTTCTTCGCTAGCGAGTTCAGTTTCGAACTCATAGTTAGCGCGTGCTAATGAAGAGCGAAGTTGGCGGATGTCTGCTTTGATTTCTTTTGTTTCAGGCTTATCTTTGCCTGCTAGGTCGTTGACTGCAGGGTGAGCGATCATTTCGTCTTGGATGAATCTCACCATAGAGTCAGCTAATGTTTTGTGCTGAATGACATGGTAGCGGTCGAAGCGGTAACGATCATTGTAGTGTAAATACACGTTATTGAGGCTAGCGCCGCTGTAAATCACGGTGTCATCAACGATAAAGCCTTTAAGGTGAAGTACTCCAAAGACTTCCCTTCCACGCACTGGAATTCCGTAGACGGGAATAGAGTGTTGGTATTTCTTTGCGAACGTTTTGTAAAGTGCTGCGTTGCCTTCTGATGACTCTGCACCAATAAGACCTCGTTGCGCTCGGTGCCAATCTACACAGATATTGATGTCCAATCCAGGATTGCGCTGTTTCGCTTCATAGAGCGCTGTGAAGATTTCACGGCCAGCTTCATCATCTTCCAGATATAGAGCGACTAGGTAAATTCGCGACGTTGCTTTGCTGATCGCATCAAGAAGACGAGTTCTGAAAGTCTCTGCAGCATGCAGAACTTCGAAGTCTTCAGGCTTAACAGCGAGACTTGGCAACTGTTCGAATGGGTTCCTACTTACTATCATACCGGTGTGAGTACCTTAATTAAGTGCAATATTGCGAACCTGATATTTTACCAAAGATATGAATTCTATGGCTACAAAACCACGCTGTTTGGAGTGTTAGAAGTAATGAATTGCATTGGAATGAGATCTTTACCACTGTCTACATAGCGCAGATACGCCATTTTTAGAGAGTTGGGAAGTGCAGAGCTATCAATGGTTTTGAATCCGTGTTGAGTGTAATAGTGTTCTAAATGGTTAAAAGCAAAGCAATAATCGCCATCGCTGAAAACTGTGTTTTCACAATGAGTAAGCAAGGCATTCCCTACGCCTGTCCCTCTGTATTCAGGGATCACGAGCATACCTGTCAATAAGCGTGATTGCTCAATGGTCTTCAATCTTAGTAAAGCAATGATACTGCCCTCTAAGGTGGCGGTTACGATCAATTCGTCTCGCTTTGCTCTCCCTGCGGGGTAATGAGCTTTGTACAACCTCTTGATGAGAGGCAGTTTGATCGGATTTAACACTTCTATGATTAATGAGCTAGGTATTGTCACTGCGGCTAAAAGATAACTAATGTAGAATGTTCATAGTTTAAGAGAATCTCATCTGGCGTTGCAAATCCACTATGGAAATTAAGAAACACGCGAGCCTTAAGGCTTTTCACACATTTGGTATAGAACAAACTTGTGCTTACTTAGCGATCGTTGAATCTGTTGACGACGTTATACAACTCTTCCAAGACAAAGCTTATCAAAACATACCTAAGCTCTTTTTAGGTAAAGGCAGTAATATGCTGTTCACTCAGCACTATGAGGGCATGGTGATAATCAACCGTTTAATGGGTAAAACCGTGACTGAAACGGATGAGCATTACTTGCTGCATATTGAGGGTGGAGAAGATTGGCCTAATTTGGTCGAATGGAGTGTTAAGCAAGATATGGGCGGCATGGAAAACCTTGCGCTTATCCCAGGGTGTGCGGGTTCGGCGCCAATTCAAAATATCGGTGCTTATGGTTTAGAGCTACAAGACATTTGTGAATATGTCGATGTTCTGGATTTGACCAGTTTTGATACCAAACGAATGAGTGCCGAAGAGTGCTTGTTTGGTTATCGCGATTCTATCTTCAAGCATGCACTATATGAGAAATGTTTTATTACTGCGGTCGGTCTCAAGTTGCCTAAGCAATGGCAAGCTATTAATCAATATGGCCCTTTACAAAGTATTCCAGAA
Source organism: Vibrio sp. M260121 (assembly GCF_036533715.1). Taxonomy (NCBI): domain Bacteria; kingdom Pseudomonadati; phylum Pseudomonadota; class Gammaproteobacteria; order Vibrionales; family Vibrionaceae; genus Vibrio; species Vibrio sp. M260121. The sequence continues at coordinate 3,385 of NZ_JATABF010000082.1, forward strand.
GAAGAGCTCACCCCACTCGCTATTTTTGAACGTGTTTGCCAAGTGCGTATGGAAAAATTACCGGATCCTGCAAAAGTGGGCAATGCGGGTAGCTTCTTCAAAAATCCCGTGATCAGCCAAGATCATTATGATCAACTCATTCAGAAACATAGCAACATGGTGGCTTACCCAGCAAAAGAGGGGATGAAGGTTGCGGCTGGTTGGTTGATTGACCAATGTGGGCTCAAAGGCGTGTCAGTCAATGGGGCTCAGGTGAACCCATTGCAAGCTTTAGTATTAACCAATGTAGACAATTGCAGTGCTAGCGATGTGGTCGCATTGGCTTCTTTAGTGAAGAAGACGGTTTGGGATAAATACCAAATTGAACTTGAACATGAAGTTCGCTTTATGAATAACAAGGGCGAGACCAATCTGGCTGAAATCGAGGCAATGCAATGAGAAAAGAACACTCAGTAAAATTGCATATTCTCAAAGCCCTCAGTGACGGAGATTTCCATTCAGGAGAAGCGCTAGGGCTGGAGTTAGGTATCTCTCGAGCTGCCATTGCTAAGCATATAAAAGGCCTTAATGACTGGGGGGTGGATATTTACCGTATCCAAGGGCGAGGCTATCAGCTAGCCCAGCCTTTGCAGCTGCTCGATGAGACTCAATTGCAAGCCAAAGTAGAGACGCCAATAGAGTTGATCTCGGTTATTGACTCTACTAACCAATACTTGCTTGATAAAGTGAATGAGTCAGACAAAGGGCGAGTTTGTCTTGCAGAGTATCAGGCAAAAGGGCGAGGAAGGCGTGGACGCCAGTGGATATCTCCCTTTGGAACAAACCTTTACTTATCGATGTACTGGCGATTGGATGCTGGTATGGCTGCAGCGATGGGCTTGAGCTTGGTTGTTGGTATCGCTGCTGTAGAGGCAATAGAAAGCCTTGGTATCGATGGCGTCAAATTGAAGTGGCCGAATGACATCTATTACCAAGATAAGAAGTTGGCGGGTATTTTGGTGGAAATGTCGGGTCAGGCCGGTGGCGCTGCACATTTGGTGATCGGCATGGGGTTAAATATCGGAATGCCAGATATGCAGCCAGAAATAGATCAGCCTTGGACGACTCTGAACCAAGTGAGTGATGGTGTTTTGATTGACCGCACTCAGCTAGCGATAAAGCTAATCGAGCATTGGAAAAACGCGCTAGAAGAATATGAAATGGCAGGATTGGCAGGTTTTGTTGACCGCTGGAATCGTTTAGATAATTTTATTGGACGCTCAGTTAAGCTGTTGATGGGGCCAAGAGAGATTCATGGCATAGTGAAAGGCATCGACCAGCAAGGTGGGGTCGTGCTTGAAACTGAAAATGGATTGGAGACCTATGTTGGCGGAGAGATCTCCTTAAGGAAAAATGACTAGCCCTGTCATTAAGGATAAGGTTACTTTCTCAAAGAAACCTTATCCACCAAATGGCTTGGGCCTTTATGCAGAATCAGATGAGCCCTTTCACGAGTTGGAAGGATATTGTGTTCCAAGTTCAGCCCGTTGATTGAATGCCATATGTCTTTAGCTTTATTTTTCGCCTCTTCTACAGACAGCTGGGTATAGTGGCTAAAGTAAGAGCCTGGCTTAGTAAAAGCACCTCTACGAAACTTCAAGAATCTTTCTATATACCATTGCTCAATGGTGTCTGTTTCTGCATCCACATAGATAGAAAAATCTAGAAAATCAGAAACAAATACGCGATGCGGATCGTGCGGGTAATCCATTCCGCTCTGTAAAACGTTTAACCCTTCAATGATTAACACATCAGGACGATCCACTTTTTTCTTTTCGTCTGTAATGTCGTAAGTGATATGCGAATAGACAGGCACTTCTAAGTTCGGCTGGCCAGCTTTTACATCAGAAACAAATTCTACCAAGCGTTTGATATCGTAAGACTCGGGAAAGCCTTTACGATGCATGATGCCTTTATCTTCTAATACTTTCTTTGGATATAAGAAACCGTCTGTTGTCACTAAGGCGACTTTAGGGTGGTTCTCCCAGCGAGAAAGCAGGGCTTTGAGAAGTCTCGCTGTCGTGCTTTTTCCTACAGCAACACTTCCCGCAATACCAATTACGAATGGTGGAGCGTGCTCTTCCGTATTCAGGAATTCCTGTAGGACAGAGTTTCGACTTTGACGAGCTTGAACATATAAATTCAATAGACGAGACAAAGGAAGGTAGATCTCTACCGCTTCCTCCATAGTGAGGTTTTCATTAATGCCTTGAAGCGCTTTTAAGTCGTCTTCAGAGAGTGTCATAGGAACAGAATTGCGTAACTCTGCCCATTCCGCACGGTCAAATGACAAAAATGGACTCATGGATCTCTTTTATCCTTGGTTTCATAGAGAGCAAGAACATACAACAAGCTCCGAGCAAAGCAAACGACAAAGCTCGAAAGTTTGCTTTAAAAAGCGAGGATTGTATGATTTTGCAGCAATCGATTCTAAAAAGTCGAATTTTACGATTTTTTTTAAAATAGCTATTGCAACCTAGAAAATCATTCAATAGAATGCGCACCACTTATGCCGACTTAGCTCAGTAGGTAGAGCAACTGACTTGTAATCAGTAGGTCACCAGTTCGATTCCGGTAGTCGGCACCATTCTTTCCTGTTTCATTAGAAGCAATTGTAGTAAGAATGGCATGAAATTTTGGAGGGGTTCCCGAGTGGCCAAAGGGAGCAGACTGTAAATCTGCCGGCACTGCCTTCGATGGTTCGAATCCGTCCCCCTCCACCATATTCTTTAGGAAATAGCTCTCAGAGTTACGTGTTGCGGGCATCGTATAATGGCTATTACCTCAGCCTTCCAAGCTGATGATGCGGGTTCGATTCCCGCTGCCCGCTCCACTCTAATTTGAGTGCTGATATAGCTCAGGTGGTAGAGCGCATCCTTGGTAAGGATGAGGTCGGCAGTTCGAGTCTGCCTATCAGCACCAGCTCTTAAAGTTATTTCCTTTTGATATAAGATTTACCAATTATCTTTTTTGGTTGCGTGGTCAATTCGGGCCACCTAAATCCGTACCTAGAGGGACTACTCATGTCTAAAGAAAAATTTGAACGTGTAAAACCGCACGTAAACGTTGGTACTATCGGCCACGTTGACCACGGTAAAACTACTCTAACTGCAGCTATCTGTACAACACTTGCTAAAGTATACGGCGGTGCTGCTCGTGACTTCGCATCTATC
>NZ_JATABF010000083.1:0-6415 GCF_036533715.1 Vibrio sp. M260121
AATTGGTAGACACAAGGGATTTAAAATCCCTCGACGTTCGCGTTGTGCCGGTTCAAGTCCGGCCCGGGGCACCATCCGAAAATTGAGTGGGTGAATTTAATATCCCGCCGTCGAGTTGACCGGCCGAGTGTCGGACCATCAATTCCGGCTCGGGACTCCTTCTCAAATTATGCGACACTAGCTCAGTTGGTAGAGCGCAACCTTGCCAAGGTTGAGGTCACGAGTTCGAACCTCGTGTGTCGCTCCAGTTGAGGCGCCTTGGCAGAGTGGCTATGCAGCGGATTGCAAATCCGTGGACCTCGGTTCGATTCCGGGAGGCGCCTCCATTCTTTTCGAAAGCTCGTCATTATGACGGGCTTTCTTCGTTTTAGCGCAATGGAAATCGACGCGCGTTAATCCCTCTTTCTGCTGTTTACTTATTATCTCCTCCCTGATTATTTGATCGGGATTCAATAATTGCACTCAATTAGTTATTGGTTTTATAAATGTTACACATCTCAATAATTGTAGAGGGTGATTGGTGATAATTTCTCCACGATTGTAGTCCGAACTTTTTGTTGTACAACAGACGGTTAGTTGGATTTCTTCTACCTGTCTTGCGGCTCTCTAAGTTCGGGCTTCGTCCTAAAACGTGAGAGAAAAATAATGAAAACATTCAACCTTAAACCCACACTTTTACCTTTAACTTTGCTGCTCAGTTCGCCGGTAATGGCGGCTCAAAATGGAACCATGATGCAGTATTTCCATTGGTATGTGCCAAATGACGGTGCACTCTGGACACAAGTTGAAAACAACGCGCCAGCACTAACGGACAACGGCTTTACCGCGTTATGGCTACCGCCTGCCTATAAAGGTGCTGGTGGCAGCAACGACGTCGGTTATGGCGTTTACGATATGTATGACTTGGGGGAGTTTGATCAAAAAGGATCGGTGCGAACCAAATACGGTACTAAAGACCAATACCTCGATGCCATCAAAGCGGCACACGCAAATAACATTCAAATTTATGGTGATGTAGTGTTTAACCACCGTGGCGGTGCGGATGGTAAATCGTGGGTCGACACCAAGCGAGTCGATTGGAACAACCGAAATATTGAGCTCGGCGACAAATGGATTGAAGCATGGGTCGAATTTAGCTTCCCGGGGCGTAACGACAAATACTCAGATTTCCATTGGACGTGGTATCACTTTGATGGCGTTGACTGGGATGACGCGGGTAAAGAAAAAGCGATCTTCAAATTCAAAGGTGACGGCAAAGCATGGGATTGGGAAGTCAGTTCTGAAAAAGGCAACTACGACTACCTGATGTACGCAGATTTAGACATGGACCACCCAGAAGTGAAGCAAGAGCTGAAAGACTGGGGCGAGTGGTACTTAAACATGACAGGTGTGGATGGTTTCCGAATGGACGCGGTTAAACACATCAAATACCAGTACCTACAAGAGTGGATCGATTACTTGCGTTGGAAGACAGGCAAAGAGCTGTTTACTGTGGGTGAATACTGGAACTACGATGTGAACAATCTGCATAACTTTATCACTAAGACTTCTGGCAGCATGTCATTGTTTGATGCACCGCTACACATGAACTTCTATAACGCTTCACGCTCGGGTGGAAACTTTGATATGCGCCGTATCATGGATGGCACCTTGATGAAGGACAACCCAGTGAAAGCGGTAACACTGGTCGAGAACCATGATACGCAGCCACTGCAAGCGCTAGAGTCTCCGGTGGATTGGTGGTTCAAGCCTCTTGCGTACGCGTTCATTTTGCTTCGTGAAGAAGGTTATCCGTCAGTGTTCTACGCGGATTACTACGGCGCACAATACAGCGATAAAGGACACGACATCAACATGGTGAAAGTGCCGTACATTGAGCAGTTGGTGAAAGCCCGTAAAGATTATGCTTATGGCAAGCAGCACTCTTACCTTGATCATTGGGATGTGATTGGTTGGACGCGAGAAGGGGATGCGGAACACCCGAACTCAATGGCGGTTATCATGAGTGATGGACCTGGCGGAACAAAATGGATGTACACAGGTTCGCCGAGTACGCGTTACGTCGATAAGTTAGGTATTCGCACCGAAGAAGTCTGGACTGACGCTAACGGTTGGGCAGAGTTCCCAGTGAACGGTGGTTCGGTTTCTGTTTGGGTCGGCGTTAAATAATCAGGCTCGCAGAATTGCAGGTGTGACCAATTTCGAAAATAGTGCGCATTTAATCAATGTCTTGTTTGATATTCATGAAACATATGCGTAACTTTATACCTGAGCATTATCAGTAGGCAGATTAAGGAAAGGAATCTATGGCTGACGTTTTAATTGTTGCGATTGTATTCGGTGCAATATTTGGTGGTGGTATCGTTAAGCTGATTCTCAATCATCGAAAAGAAGTGAGAGCGCTCGAAATTTCTGAGCGTAAGCAGATGAATAAAGAAGAGCGAGATGGTCTTAATAAACAAATAGAAGACCTGAAACAGCGCGTCGAAGTATTAGAGCGTATCGTTACTGACAACAAATACCAACTTGATAAAGAAATTGCGTCTTTGTAATTCTGAACCAAGAAGAAAGAGCCAGTTTAATACTGGCTCTTTTTGTTTCTGTTCCTTTTCCCAGATTCAGATTGCGCGAAGCGATGGATTACCGCTCGTCAAAGAAGTCTTTGTTTCGAATGTACTTACTCATCAAGTGATAAGAAAAAGGGCGGATCAACCAACTCACCAAAGAACGTCCAAGCCTCATCAAAGTTGGTGTGTTTTCGTAAATTCTACCGTTATAAAGCCAAAGCATTTTGCCTACATGCCAGTAGAGAAAAGGCACCGGAGGCATAAAGGTAACAATGTCGATGTCACAACAGATTCGATAGGTTTTGTGTCCTAACTTGTATCGTTTTTTGAATGTCCAATCCCCAATTGCTGGCTGACCAAATGTTACAACTCGCTTAATGCTTTTGGGGTACTTTCGTTCGATATAGTCGGCAAACACGCTGCCAATTGCGCCGCCCGACGAATGCCCAGTAATGGTGATGCGCTTGCCTTGTAGAATCAGCGGTACGACGGTGGCTTCTAGTCGCTCAATCACGCTCAAACCAAGACGATCTTCATTTCGAGAAGGTTGGCTTTCTTGAAATAACAAATGGTAGAAACCTGCATGGATGCGATAGTTAAGCCCAAGACGCTTGCAGCTACGAGTCCACATGGCAAAGTTCAAAAGCCAATCGCTAATGCTGTGCGACCCCTTAATGACAACAACGACTTCTGTGCGCTTTTTACTCCACAGGACACGAATCATGGTTTTGCCAAACTGGTTTTTAATGATCCGCTGTCCATTAGGATCAAACCCATAGCGGGTCTGTTTAAAGACTCTGGGGTAGGCAAGGTTGCAGAGTACGGCGTAGCGTTCGTATTGGTATCGTTTTAGAGGCTTCACGTTTTTCTTCTTAGTCTTTGTCAATTTAAAACTCTAGACGTGAAATATGAAAAACCGATGAAATGAGCTGGACAAAATTCAGGGTGAAATTTGATAAGTGAAGTGAAGGTATTTGTTTGTACTCAAGCGAGCTTGGCGCTTGAGTACAGACACATAAAGTGCTGACAAAGTTAGTTTGATGCTTGGTGAAGAAATTCAAGCTGTTGCTTTTCTTTATCGCTCATTTCATAAGGTTCATCGGATAGGGTATTCGAATCAAATGACCCAATAGGATAAGACTCTGCTTCACTTTGGCCATACTGTGCTTTTTCACCTGGGAAACCAGACATGCGTTCTATCATGATGTCACGAAGCTCATACTCGGTTCTGCCATTGGGTAATACATTGTGGAACGCTTTTAGCTCCACAGTTTGTTGTCCTTCAGCCAATTGTTTCTTTTGCACTAAAGAGGCAACTGCCGAGCCGCTTGATTGATACAAACTGCCACGAACTCGATAGATTCCCGCTTTGTCGACTTGAACCGTAATAGGAATCACCATGTCGGAATTATTCGATGATGCTTGGTCTACATTGATAATGCTGGCTACAGAGTGGTGAAGGCGTAAATCCGCACTGATGACATCTTCACCTTGCTCAAAGCTGATGCGTGCCACCAATCTTAATTCTTGTGGCCAGTTTGCTTCTGGTGTTATTTGCCAACCATTTTCTTGCACAGGAAGAGTGGTGAGGGTTTGTTGGCTTTCTACGTCAATAATGTCGAGTGACGCGGTCACGTAGTTTGCCGATGATTTTAAGCGAACATCAATCTTGTCTGGATAAAAATGACGATATTTGTCCAAGCTTAATGCTGCTTTGGCTTCTCCATTCAACACTGGAACAGGGACCTCTTCAAAATGATTCCAGTCGAGATACGGGCTGTTCTTATCTGTGATGGGAGTAGAGTAGGCTGGATACTGTAAGACCTCTTCGTGACGTTCTGCAATCAAAGATAAATCATGGGAAGAAGTCATATCTTCAATCACATCGACGCTCTCTTCTTTGGGAGGTAATGGCGCGCTCTCCATAGTGATGGTTTCGCTCGGTGTTGGCTTGGGCAAAGCGGCTGTTTGATTCTGCTGGGCTGGTTGTTGCTTCGCGGAGTCATCGTCTTGATTTTGTTGCGATAGAAACAACGCCGTAGCCCCAATCAAAACGAAAGCCGCAATGGCGATTGGCTTTTTGTTACTCATAATCGATCTCTTGCATCGTGCTTTGTGTGAGAAGAGCCAAGCATGAAACTTGGCTCGTTGGTTTGCTTATTACGACGCTTTACAGGCCGACAGCGATTTCCGACATGGTGTCGTTTTGAGAACCTTGAACGTAAATGTATTTGTTTCCAAACCATCCATTCTCTTGGTAGCTGTCAACGCTTACCGATTTTCCATCCGCTAAGGCAATCGACGTATTACTGGAGGTGACTTTACCTTTGTGTTTCGACCCAATGACTTCGCTGTGGCTATAACCGTTACCCATGATGAACGGGTAGTGGTTTGGCATAAAGCTAGCCACTCCTTTACTTTGAGAAGCCATTTTTCCGTCCATAGCTAGATTAGTAGAACAGCTATCGAAACTGCCTGAGCTTGAAGCGCCACATGATGAATGCGCCGCTACAACACCATCGTCTTTTCCGGGCAAGAAGCTTGCGGTCGCTTTTAGGTAGTCGCTGCCGTTACCAACAAAACGAATTCGAGGGATACGGTGGTCTGGTAACATCGCGATTTGGCGAGCGTTTGACACTTTTAGATCATTCAATACACCGGTGTTGTTTTTTGATGGCATATCACCGAGCCAGAGTGAAATCGCATAACGCATTGCACTGTTTGTCCAGCCACCACCTTCAGTGATGTTAATAACGATATCGCCCAGCTCTGATCCACCACCAGCACCTGCAAAGTCGAAAGTCGCGACAATGTTGAGTGGAGATAGGCCTGCGTTAGTTAACCAGTTTTCTTGGTTATCGAGCAGATGTCTTGCAACTAGGTCGCCAGTTGAGTGGGTTACCAACACGCAACCCGGCTGGCAAGTCCCATTTCTTGAGAGCTCTTGCAGCTTCGGCCATACATAATCACTGGCTATTTTTCCTTCAACTCTTTCATGAGAGGGCCAATCAATACGAGCATCGGCATACTGCATCCAATAGTCTTTCCAATAATCCGCACCTTCTGTTTCAACTTGCGATGGCGCTGGTTTAGTTTGCAGTTGATCGGCTTGGAATCCGTGGATGAGGACCACTTTGTAATCACCAATGGCTGCATTGGAAGCGGTAGGTAAAGCCATTGCTACTGCGAGTGCGGCTAGTTTTGTCATTTTATTCATGATGTTATCAACCTTTGAATGTTTAGTTTCGCCAAAAATAGCGAAGTGGTAATAAGCAAAATACAAACATCAAAATCACTTTTGCTCGAAAGGTATGATTAACGGGATGAATAATAACGATCAACACATCCGATCAGTGAAGTGTTACCGGAGTACAATAATGATAATTTTAATTCCTATAAATGAGATTGCTTGCGGGAGTAATTTATAAAGTTGTTGATAGATTTCTCTTTTTAATCTTTCTGACATTAACTAGAAAGAAAAGCGATGATTGAGTAACAGCAGGTGAAGAGCAGGGTTGGAATGGTTTGATGTGTTTAGGGATTGATCGAATTGACTGAAGAGTGCTCGTCTGAGTCTGCTTTTTAACCGCATGAATAAAAAAGATAAAATTTGTTGTTGACCTAGAATCTTAATCCGTTAAAGTACGCCTCGTTCTCACGGCGAAGGTCGTTAGAGCAGGTGGTGTTACCATCGCATTAATTGCGTTGCCCTGGTGGTGGAATTGGTAGACACAAGGGATTTAAAATCCCTCGACGTTCGCGTTGTGCCGGTTCAAGTCCGGCCCGGGGCACCATCCGAAAATTGAGTGGGTGAATTTAATATCCCGCCGTCGAGTTGACCGGCCGAG
>NZ_JATABF010000084.1:0-6177 GCF_036533715.1 Vibrio sp. M260121
TCAGTAGGTCACCAGTTCGATTCCGGTAGTCGGCACCATTCTTCTTTTGCCTCGATAGCTCAGTCGGTAGAGCAGAGGATTGAAAATCCTCGTGTCGGTGGTTCGATTCCGCCTCGAGGCACCATATTTGGTGCGCTTGCTTAAAGTAAGACACAAACAGAATAGTTCCTCCTTAGCTCAGTTGGTAGAGCGACGGACTGTTAATCCGCAGGTCACTGGTTCAAGTCCAGTAGGAGGAGCCAAATTCTAGAGTTTCATGTAAATGAGATTCTAAAAAATGAAGAGTTTACTCTTCAAAAAAGAAAACGGTACGCCGACTTAGCTCAGTAGGTAGAGCAACTGACTTGTAATCAGTAGGTCACCAGTTCGATTCCGGTAGTCGGCACCATTCTTCTTTTGCCTCGATAGCTCAGTCGGTAGAGCAGAGGATTGAAAATCCTCGTGTCGGTGGTTCGATTCCGCCTCGAGGCACCATATTTGGTGCACTTGCTTAAAGCAAGACACAAACAGAATAGTTCCTCCTTAGCTCAGTTGGTAGAGCGACGGACTGTTAATCCGCAGGTCACTGGTTCAAGTCCAGTAGGAGGAGCCAAATTAGAAAGCCAAGTCTTCGGACTTGGCTTTTTTCTTATCTGCAATACCAAAACTCTCTCCCCAACTTTCTAATTCCATCGAATCTTCTCCTTCGACTCCACCGAAAAACATCCCTATTAACTCTTGGTTGATTTGATAAAAAACACTTATTTCACGCTAAAAATTTAATCCAACTCATAGTTTCAACACGACCGCATAGGCGCTTGTATACAAGTTCAATATGATGAATTTATTATTACGCCCTTACAAGCTATGCATTGCATAGTATGAAATACGTCTCGTGAGCTAACTATGAAATTAAAAACTCAAGCCTATTTATTATCTGCAATCATATTGGTTGCCCTACTTGCTCTTACAGCAACAGGTCTATGGACATTGCGTGTAGCAAGTAACCTTGATAACAAAGCTCGAGTTACCGAGCTATTTAAGAGTGCCTACAGCATTCTGACTGAAGTTGAGCAAATGGCAGTGGAAGGCAAAATGCCGGAAGCTGAAGCCAAAGCTCTTGCTACCCGTCTACTTCGTAACAATATCTACAAAGACAACGAATACGTTTATGTTGCCGATGAGAACATGATGTTCGTTGCGGCCCCACTTGACCCTCAACTACATGGAACAAGTTTCCACGATTTCCGTGATGGTGATGGCAACAGTGTCGGTCAGTTGATTTTAGATGTGCTGGGCCGTAAAACAGGTCAGATCGTTGAATACACTTGGACACAAAAACTACCTGACGGCACGATCGAAGAAAAGCACTCTATCGCAGAGAAAACACCGCATTGGAACTGGGTGGTTGGTACTGGTATCGGCTTTAATGAAGTCAATGCACGCTTCTGGTCAACAGCACAATGGCAGCTAGCGCTGTGTCTAGCGATTGCTGGCGCGATTCTAGGCGGCTTAATCATCTCTATCCGTAAGATGCTTAATCTACTTGGCGGTGAGCCAAATGACGTTAGACAAGCCGTTCAGGCCGTCGCTCAGGGTAATATCCAAACCAGCTTTGAATACTCAGCCCCTAAAGACAGCATCTATGGCGCCGTACAGGAGATGAGTCAATCTCTGGCTAAGATGGTAACTAACCTGGATGAATCAATGCATGCATTGCGTTCAGAGCTATCAGCCGTAGAATCTCGCTCGAATTCAATCGCTGATCTAACCATGTCTCAGCAGCAATCAACGGCGATGATCGCAACAGCGATGACAGAAATGGCTTCTTCAGCTAACCATGTTGCAAGTTCGGCAAGTGACACTGCACATAACACCGATGAAGCAGACAAACAGAGCCAACACACGCAATCATTGATCCACAGTACGGTCGATAATATTCAAGGTTTGGCGACTCAGCTCAATACGGCCAGTAAAGCGGTTGCGGATCTTGACCAAGATGTAAACAGCATCGTGAAAGTTCTCGACGTAATCGGCGATATTGCTGAGCAAACTAACCTACTGGCGTTGAATGCCGCCATTGAAGCAGCTCGTGCGGGTGAACAAGGTCGAGGCTTTGCGGTAGTAGCAGATGAGGTGCGCAACCTAGCAGGACGCACACAAGACAGCACAAAAGAGATTCAACAGATGATCTCTAATCTTCAAGAAGGTTCGCGCAATGCTATCCATACAATGGAAATCTGTGCCGAAACCAGTGAAAGCACGGTAACTGAGTCTATGAATGCCTCAGAAGCGCTACAACAGATAGTGACAGCACTAGAATCAATCACAGCGATGAGCCAACAGATCGCAACTGCGGCGGCAGAACAAACTCAAGTGAGTGATGACATTGCACACCGCATCAACCTAATTGAAGAAAGTGGTAGCCAACTAAATACGGTGGTAACAGAAAGCCAATCAAGTACGCAAACATTGGCATCTTTAGCGGATGAACTTGAAGGTTGGGTGAACAAGTTCTCAGTAAAGCACTAGTTTAAAGTCAATTGTTCAATAAAAAGCACGTTTTCAGACGTGCTTTTTTGTTTTTATCGCCTTTATTTTGCGACAGAGCGCCCTACTTTTCTTAAAACAGCGCTTAAAGCATGGTGCATTGCTGCTCAAAATGCATAAAAACAGCCCACTCCGAGCACAAATTCATCAAACGATATTTTATTTTAATTTTATTGTTGACCTGAAAGCCGAAAAGCCTTTTAATACACCTCGTCGCCCGGATAGCTCAGTCGGTAGAGCAGAGGATTGAAAATCCTCGTGTCGGTGGTTCGATTCCGCCTCCGGGCACCACAATTTAAAATTGTTGGTGTCTAACACGAACAATAGAAAGAATAACGGTGCGCCGACTTAGCTCAGTAGGTAGAGCAACTGACTTGTAATCAGTAGGTCACCAGTTCGATTCCGGTAGTCGGCACCATTTATTCTTAAACAAGATAATTCCTCCTTAGCTCAGTTGGTAGAGCGACGGACTGTTAATCCGCAGGTCACTGGTTCAAGTCCAGTAGGAGGAGCCATCTTTCAGTTAGTAAGTCGATTACTTATTAACGAAAATGTGCCGACTTAGCTCAGTAGGTAGAGCAACTGACTTGTAATCAGTAGGTCACCAGTTCGATTCCGGTAGTCGGCACCACTTATTAAAATTTGTTCCTCCTTAGCTCAGTTGGTAGAGCGACGGACTGTTAATCCGCAGGTCACTGGTTCAAGTCCAGTAGGAGGAGCCATATTAGAAGAAGCCGCATCACTTGATGCGGCTTTTTTGCATCTGAAGAAAACTCACCGCTTCCCTCTTCATCCAACTTTGCCTCAATAAACAAAAAGCCAGGTGATGTACCTAGCTTTCTCTTTTTGTATCGTATCAATGAGTGTCTAAGCGGAAGGTTAGCTCAAACCTCCAAGGCAGATGTACTTCGTCTCTAGATATTCATCCATGCCTTGTTTAGCCCCTTCACGACCGATGCCAGATTCTTTGATCCCGCCAAACGGCGCCACTTCCGTAGAGATAATTCCTTCATTTACCCCCACCATGCCATATTCCAAACCTTCACTAAATTTGATGATGCGCTTCAAGCTGTCGGTGTAGAAGTAGCAAGCCAAACCATATTCTGTGTCATTCGCCATCGAGAGCACTTGCTCATCATCATCAAAACTGATGACTGGCAAAACCGGGCCAAACAGCTCTTGTTGCACGATCGCCATATTCTGTTCCACATCATCTAAGATAACTGGCTCCATAAAGCGCCCAGAGCGTTTTTGAGGCTGGTTAAGTATAGTTGCCCCTTCTTGTACTGCCTGATCGATCACCGCCTCTAGACGATGCTTAGAAGCCATAGTAATCACTGGACCAAGAGTGGTATTTTCCTCAAGACCATTACCGACCGTCAGGCCTACCGCTTTATCCAGGAGCTTAGCTAAGAACGCCTCTTTTACGCTCTGATGCACATACAAGCGGTTGGTACACACACAGGTTTGTCCGGCATTACGAAACTTAGACGCAATCAAGCCATTAGCTGCTGCTTCTAAATCTGCATCGTCAAAAACAATAAAAGGTGCGTTACCACCCAATTCCATAGAAGCGGCTTTAACCGTATCGCTTGCTTGTTTCATTAAGATCTTGCCGACACGTGTCGAACCCGTAAAAGAGAGCTTCTTAATACGCGGATCGGTACTTAATACCAAACCAAACTCTGCCGCTTGCTCAGAAACTACAGTAGACAATAGAGCTTTAGGGATGCCAGCCTGGTGAGCAAGCTCCACCACAGCCAGAGCAGTCAAAGGCGTTAATTCAGAAGGTTTAATGATCATCCCACATCCCGCAGCCAAAGCAGGAGCCGCTTTTCGAGTGATCATTGCAATAGGGAAATTCCATGGTGTAATCGCAGCACACACACCGACAGGCTGTTTGATGGTAGAGAGGCGTCTATCTACCGCCGGTGCAGGAATTACCTCACCATAAGCGCGTTTAGCCTCTTCTGCGAACCATTCAACAAACGATGCGCCGTATGCGACTTCTCCATGACTTTCAGTAAGAGGTTTACCTTGTTCTAAGGTAATGATGTTCGCGATGTCTTCCGTATGCTCTACAAGCAATTGGAACCACTTTTTCAAGGAAGTGGAGCGTGCTTTAGCGCTGAGTTTTGCCCACTCGACTTGAGCCGATTTACACGCATCTATTTGCACATCTAACTCATCCAAAGAGCTAGGCTTTAAGCGAATCAGTTCTTGCTCAGTCGCAGGATTAATAACGGCAATCCCATCTTGAGAAGACAGGCTTTCGAATAAGACTCTTAGCGTTTCACTTTCTATCTGCTGCATCATTAGGTTGTACTCCCATAAGAACCTTTACTAGGTTAATCCTTCTGGCAAATAAGAGTAAAGCAAACAAAGTTTTCTTCAGCGTAAATATGAGAAGTGATTACCCTGTAGGGTTAACCGGTGATACAGAGAAGAGAACACCAACAGAGATAGCCATTATTGAAGAAAGCAACCATTTGGTAGGTCATAAGCTCGGTGTTATTGAATGCCCCTATTCTTTAATAGACAAAGCCTTGCGAGCCTTACTTTCCTATAAACGAAAATCATACTCCCTAAAACGGTAAAAGCTAACACGAAGGCTGAATTTCTAGATAAGTGTTGAAGCGGCTGAGCTTGCACTCAAAAGGGCTCGCACACAAGCGGGACTCATTGGTCATAGACCAAAAAAACATCACCAATACGAAAAGACCTCAGCATTTCTGCTGAGGTCTGGAATAAGAGGCTGACGGCCGGGGGGGGGGGCGGGCAACCGGGACTCATTCCCTGAAAGGGAAATTATTATGCTCAAAAACGACAAAACCCAGTCCGAAGACTGGGTTTCTAAATAAGTGGCGGAGCGGACGGGACTCGAACCCGCGACCCCCGGCGTGACAGGCCGGTATTCTAACCAACTGAACTACCGCTCCGCACTGGTTAGACTCTGGAGTCTAAATAAGAACCTGGCGATGTTCTACTCTCACATGGGGAAGCCCCACACTACCATCGACGCTACTTCGTTTCACTTCTGAGTTCGGAATGGAATCAGGTGGGTCCAAAGCGCTATGGTCGCCAAGCAAAATTCTTTACGTTTTGTTTTAAGCTTTAAGTTAAAGCGTAAAACAAACAGTAAATGGTGCTGATACCCAGAATCGAACTGGGGACCTCATCCTTACCAAGGATGCGCTCTACCGACTGAGCCATATCAGCACATTATCTGTGTCCGTGAGGACTAAAAAAGCCCGCTTTTTCAAACGGGCTCTCTTAACTTTTGTCTTCACCTTCTTAAAAAGGCAAAAACTAAATTTAAAGCCTGGCGATGTCCTACTCTCACATGGGGAAACCCCACACTACCATCGGCGCTAATTCGTTTCACTTCTGAGTTCGGAATGGAAATCAGGTGGGTCCAAATCGCTATGGTCGCCAAGCAAATTCTTTAATTCGGAAAGCTGATGTTAAGTTCTATTTACACATTCAATGTTCTTACATCGAGTCCATCAAAACCCCTTGGGTGTTGTATGGTTAAGCCTCACGGGCAATTAGTACAGGTTAGCTCAACGCCTCACAACGCTTACACACCCTGCCTATCAACGTTCTAGTCTCGAACAACCCTTTAGGATACTTAAAGTATCAGGGAAG
>NZ_JATABF010000085.1:0-5899 GCF_036533715.1 Vibrio sp. M260121
CCGCTGATGAAGTCGTCGAAACCATCGTAATGCCCAAAACTACAAAAGTATGCATCTTTTCTCGCAGCAACGCATAATTCGAAATCATCAATGTTTATCTGCCGAAAAGCAACTTCCATACTTACCTTTTCCTTCAAGCACCTAACGCCCTGTTAAGGTGTGAGCAACGCAATACCGATGCTTCCGCATACCACCTTAATCACTAAAACCAACGCATAGTAAAAATGCCACGCGTTGCGAATCACTCTTAAACAGTTTGTTAGCTGAAACCCTACGTCATTCTTGAAACTAAATATACATTTACGGATGATTCAGCGGTAATGTAATATGACTCTAATCCCTGAACTACTGTAGGCATAACAATGGACGATTTTTTTACGCTTAAATACAAGCATGATCATGTAATTCGAAGCTTTTACGCCAATGGAATTATATATGCCTGTTTACGAGATGTGTTAAAAACTCTTAGTGTAGAAAACCAGAAAATCAAAGAAAGCAATTCAAAGTCAATGCTGACCTTGCTGCAAGCTCAACGTGAACTGTTAGATGATGATGAACATAAAAACTTCATTTTGAAACATCCAGAAACTGGAGAAGAACGCAGCGAGACTTGCGTAACAGAACCAGGACTATATAGAGTACTTAGTAGAGATACATCCGAAGCCGGTAAAGCCTTTCAAAGATGGATATTTCATGAAGTAATCCCATCGATACGTGAACACAAACAGTACCCACCCCCTGTAAAAAACACCACTCCAGCGACAAGTGCTGACTTCGCCAATATGGATGTTACTGATACATCGCTTCAAATGATTGCTCACCTCGCAAACGGACTTATCGAAACGAGGAAAGAAATAGCTAACGTTAAAGCTGATGCAGAAAAGTTCAAATCCGAGACTAAAGCTCGGTTAGAAAACTTAGAAGATAAGGACAAGACCTACGGTTTAGTTTGCATGGATGAATTCATCAGCAACAACCCAGAAATCAAAGTATCCAGAGACCGTTTTTTAAGTGCTTGTGCAAACTACAAATTGAAAACAAATGGTAAGCATGTCGTCGTTTCTAGCCCGCGACAGGAAGATCGTCACTTCTTCGATATTGTAACCCTGAGTATTGCCAAAACTTCTTAGACAGCTTGTGTATAAACACCGGAGCCTAATCTGGCTCCGTTTCAGCTAACGCCCAATTAAGGTGTGAGGCACGCCATACCGATGCTCCCGCATGCCACCTTAATCACTAAAACCACCGCATAGTAAAAATGCCACGCGTGCCGAATCGCTCTTAAATTGTTTGTTATGTTTTGGTGTTCATCGAGCTAATCAAACTTTTTGAATAGATTATGCCCTGTGATCCCATACCCAAGACGAGTGTACAGCCTTAAAGCACCATTATTGCCATTTGCAACATGGAGCTTCAACCTTGTAATACCACTTTGTTTGAGGCGGGATTCAAGGTTTTTTATTACTAATTCGCCATAACCTGAGTTGCGATACTTTTGCTCTATGAAGAAGTCACAAATAAAAGCGGTTGAGTCTTCTACACTCTCTATGTACCAAAGATGACCTATAGATAGCTCCCCCAATTTAATCGAACAGACATAGTTACCGTCAGTATCAAGCTTATTGGGTAGTCTCATCTCGAAGTCTAGGGAAGCGAACTCAAAAGATTTCCTTTCAGAGTAGCCATAATTGGAGCTGATAGAACCAGCGTATTCTCGTATAAAGTTTTCACGAAACAGCTCAAAACAACCAGGTTCCATTTCAAATAGACTTATCACTTTACCCTCCTAAATCCTTGGAGTTGATTAAAAACATAACGCCCTGCTAAGGGGTGAGCAACGCAATACAAAAGCCGCCGCAAACCACCTTAATCACTAAAATCAACGCATGGTAAAAATGCCACGCGTTGCGAATCCCTCTTGAGCAGTTTGTTAGTCGCGAGGCACCGAGCGACAATTTTAAGCCGAACTAAACTTTGCGAATAACAAACTTTATGTGATTTGATGCACTTAAGTCAGGCGTAGTCTCAAAGCGGCTATTCAATGAAACCACATGGAACAGCCAACACCGCAGAAAACGGACTGACAACACCAAAAAGCGCTTTTGGAAAGCCAATCTCACAGTGCGGACTTTCAACAAAGTCACTGAAACCACGTGGAACTTACAACACCAGAGAAAACGTCATTTCAGTGAGTAAATCGGCTTTTGTACCCAACAAACCCACCGAGCGGAGTTGCAACCAAAAACAGACTCTCGATTGCCCTGCTCTGTCAGCACCAATGGACAAAACAACCGCTAGGACAGTTACAAAAATTTGGACTTAAAACAGTTGAAACTGAGTTTTGAGCATCGCCGACGCACCTGCGTATCAAACGATCATCAGCCAAATTTTAAGCTTAGAAACGTGATTTTGACTGCTAGCTTTTTCTGGCGACTAACGCCGCGTTAAGTAGTGAGCAACGCTACCACGAAACTTAACCATACCACCATAAACACAAAAACCAACGATAGAATGAAAAATGCCAAGCGTTGGGAATCTGTCTTAAACGCTTTGTTATGTGCGTGCTAATTGAGGTACTTTTGCCAATGCTGCTGCCCTTTCAAAACTACTCTGTAACCTTCGTAGTCCAATGAGCTGTAGAGCTTTTTAGCTGCAAAATTATCATCACCGACCTCTAATGTGATTTTGAGGTAATCATTATCACGACAATAATGTTCAATACCGTTCAGTTGCGCCTTGCCAACACCCTTACCACGAAAGTTGTCCGACACCATAAAATCATGGATATTCATCACTCTTTGCGCACGATAAGTTGAGAACGATTCAAAGCAAACCGCAAAGCCAGCAGGTTTATTGTCGACAAAACTGATAAATCCGTGGAAATAAGGCAACGCAAATAGCTGAGCAATTACTGAGAGATCTAGTTCAACAGAGAATCCAGATAGATACTCTTTGAATAGAGTCTCGAATATACTTTTGTCCTCAATGCTATCTGTTTCAATACGCCTGATTGTGATTTCCATATTCATTTCTACCAAAGCACATAACGCCTTGTTAAGGTGTGAGGCACGCAATACCGATGCTTCCGCATACCACCTTAACCACTAAAACCAACGCATAGTAAAAATGCCACGCGTGCTGAATCACTCTTGAACAATTTGTTAGTGTTCTTTCAACGCATGAATACTGGACTTAATTGCTTTAATAAGGTGATCTGATCGTGGATCGCTTTGATTGCCGTGTTCAAACAACATAAGCTCTAATACAGGAACTGATGCGAAAGCGAAATCTTTATAGCTTTGAAGTTGATAAATCGCCGCAATTTGCTGAACCATTTTTATGGTCTGTCCGCTCTCATCAACGCCAGAGGCTAGCAACACCATTTTATGAAGAGCTTCATATTGTTTCTGTTTTTGCTCTCTATTACGTTGGTCGATCCACTTAATCAGACCGATCACAAACGAGATTGCTGCTCCACACAAAGTGATAAGAGAAGCATATTTTAGTAACTCGTCCAAATTGTCTCCTTGAACACTAACGCCCTGTTAAGGTGTGAGCAACGCAATACCGATGTATCCGCATACCACCTTAAACACTAAAAACAACGCATAGTAAAAATGCCACGCGTTGCGAATCACTCTTAAACAGTTTGTTATGTGCGTGCTTAAACTGAACACCTGTACTCTCAGAACAGCTAATCGATATAAGAGGCGACCGCAACTGCACCAAAATAGAGTTCAAGAGCGAAGTAAAAAGTACACTTTTAGAGACTTTCTTCTTTAAAGTACTTTAACCATAAGAAGCGTGACAATGATGTATACGATGGCAACTAACATTCTATCCCTACATGTAGCTTGAGCCTAACCGACAACATTTAGTAACCTGAACAATCAAGGTGCTGGAAATGCAAAAAAGATATACAAGACTGCACCAAATACCGAGCCAGCCATGAACAAACCCAACTTTATTGCAGTACTTTTATCCGATTCCTTTTTGGACATAGTAATTCCTTTTACTAATTTAAAATGACTTGCATGCACATCTAAACGTTACGAACACCAGAGCACATAACGCCCTGTTAAGGTGTGAGCAACGCAATACCGATGCCACCGCATATCACCTTAAACACTAAACGCAACGCATAGTAAAAATGCCACGCGTTGCGAATCACTCTTAAACAGCTTGTTATACGAACATTTCTTCGAAACCCAAAGTAAAATGAGTTTTACTTAACTGAGCTTTGAAAATAGGTATATTTTTACTACCGATGAGAGTCTGAATTAACCTAGCATCCTCATCAGAAGCACGACATCCAACAAAAACCGCAGATATACAATCGGGTGGCAACTTAAACAAGAAAACAGATGTTGGTAAGACAGCTAAAGAGCCATAGATTTCATTCAGAATCACATCACTATGGCTATACTTCATTTCTTCACGATCATCAGTAGAATTACCGTCCCAGTCTTGATTATTGAACTGTTCGTATTCGATAAGATCAACTTCAAAAGTGACCGACAGTTCGTCCTCTGCAACGATATTAAACAGGTCTACATACAAGTTATCGTAAAACTCATGAAGCTGTTCGAACAGTTCACGCTCTACACGAACATAATCAGCTAGTCTCAACTTTGGTAAGATACGATGCTCTTTTTCGTATATCCAATCATCACTTTTAGTTAGAAGTAAGTCTTTAACACATACTTCAGTCTGTAAGGGTGAAAAGCGTTCCCTGTTGTATAGTACTCGTTCAATCGTATCTCTCATGGAAAGCTTGTAATTGAAAAAGTAATCTAACTTTTCATAGTCAAACTCTACAACAATCCCTTTATGTTCATGAGCGTAGTGAGACCACATCAAAAGATTATTGTAGTTTTCAGTAAATGATATAACACCAACTTCATTGAAATTACCATCAGTCGCAAATTGTTCAGCTTGTTCAAAGAAGTCTTCACCGAGCCCCTCACGAAGAACTTTATCCACTAAATCTTGTGCTGGACTCAATTCAAATGGATCATTCAAAACTCCACGTTGGCTTGCTCGTAGACAATAGTTGGAAAAAAACTCCTCTCGGAAAGGCATATATTTATAGATTTTCTTCATACTTCCCCGTTCGTATAACGCCCTGCTAAGGGGTGAGCAACGCAATACTGAAGCCGCCGCATACCGCCTTAATCACTAAAATCAACGCATAGTAAAAATGCCACGCGTTGCGAATCCCTCTTGAGCAGTTTGTTAGTTTGCAAACCCAAAGCGTTGATTTTAAGTCACTTTAAACTTTGCAAACAATAAACTTTATGTGCTTTGATGCATTTTAGTCAGGCGTAGTCTAAAAGCGGCTAGTCAATGAAACCACGTGAAACAAACAACGCCGCAGAAAACGAACTAACAACACCAAAAAGCGCTTTTGGAAAACCAATCTCACAATGCGGACTTTCAACAAAGTCATAGAAACCACATGCACTTACCACACCAGAGAAAACGTCCTCGCAGCGAGTAAATCGGCTTTTGCACCAACAAAGTCAACGAGCAGAATTTCAGCAAAAAACTTCGACTCAGTTAACCCAAAAGTCACCGCACAAAAGAAGAAATCAACCGTTGAAACGATGCCAATTCTGAATTTTCACCACGCTAGTTAACACTCAAATTGAACGCCGACACGACAATTTCAACTTTGAGCTTTTACCACTAGATCTTGCGATTTAGCTGCGTTTTTCCTCTTGCAAACTAACGCCCTGCTAAGGGGTGAGCAACGCAATACTGACGCCGCCGCAAACCACCTTAATCACTAAATTCAACGCATAGTAAAAATGCCACGCGTTGCGAATCCCTCTTGAGCAGTTTGTTAGTCGCGAGGCACCGAGCGACAATTTTAAGCCAAACTAAACTTTGCGAACAA
>NZ_JATABF010000086.1:0-5702 GCF_036533715.1 Vibrio sp. M260121
ATTATCCGACCCAACGGAGGCGAAACATCTATGGCTGTTCTAACAGACGTGGAGCGCGCTGAAAAAGACAACCTGACCAAAATGGAGCGCCTCGAAAATGAGGCGCTTTCTTTTACGGCCAATAAATTGTCCAGTGCAATCACTAACGCAATCAAAAGTGGTAATGTCGACATCGATGCGTTCATGAGCGCATACACGGCAACCTACACCAACTCGATGATGGTAAGTTGGCTGCTAGGTCAAGTGCATATCATCAAACAAATCGATGCCAATATCGAACTGGCTAACGCACCCATTATCTTGGCTGTTGACCCCGTACCATTTCAAGAAGCCATTGACGCACTGTCATCAATGATACCTGCAAACAGCAAAACCTATCGCCAGACCGAAGCGTCCATGAAGCTGCGCGCTTTTACCATTGCCAATGTATCGAGTCTTGATGCAGTCAATCGAGTGAAGAAGCTTTATGAATATGCATTAAACGAAGGTCAAAGCCGCTCAGAGGTGCTTCGCAACCTGGATGCGTATCTTGAACAAGTTGGCATCGCACAAGCGAATCCATATTGGCTGGAGCTGCATTACCGCAACAACATGATGACCGCCTATAACGCAGGAAGATGGACTCAGATAGCGGATAATGATTTGGTCGAGTTCCTGGTCTACACATCGGTGATGGATGATGGCACCACCAAACTCTGCAGAGAGCTGGACGGCGTGGCCAAACCAAAGAACGATGAGTTTTGGATTGAGTTCTATCCACCAAACCACCATAAATGCCGAGGTACTGTATCGGTGCTGACCAAAGAGCAATACGACAAACTACCATCAAGCAAGAAGTCGCAATACACCAAAACTACTATTAGCTCGATGCACGAAAACGACACGTTTTCTAAAGAGCATCAGTTTAGAAGTTCGCCCCTTGTATCGATGCAAGCCTTACCAGAGTCCTTGGCTACCAGAGCTCAAGAGTATGGTCTTACCAACAAAGTGCTGAGCTACTCATATGAGCAAAGTAAATCCGTTATCCAAGAGCAAATCAATCAAGCCGCAAAAAGCAGAGTGTCCACTGCCGTTCTCGACAAGGCAATCCAAGAAACGCCAGAGCTCAATCCGTTTAAAGAAAAATTAGCCGGCACAAACTTTGATGATGCGGATGGCATTTTGTTTGGGTTTGATGAGCTCGATGGTGGCGAGTGGTTGCCAACGCTGCAGTATCTGGTTGCGCTCGATGATAAACGTACGGCAGTCATGCTCATGGCGGCATTTGATAAAGCGGAGGTATATACCGTGAAACACTTAACCAACAGCGAGCTTGCAAAGCTGCAGGCTGAGTTTATCCAGTTGGAGAGTAAGTAATGAAAGACAAAATCTATACGGCGCGCGTACCGCTTTATCATGTGAAGTTTGCCTGGTCTAATTCCATTGAGGCACTTGAAAAGGAGTTCGACATCAAGCCTAACGATGATGATGTCTATGACGATTACAGCGCTTTTGTAACGCGCCGTGATAACACAATCATCATGTGGCTGCCTCATGATAAGAATTATACTGTAGCCACCCCCCATCTATGTCACGAGTCTTTTCATGCGGCAATGATGCTCAGTCAAATGGTGGGCATTCACACGAACGTGAACGATGATGAGGCTGGAGCCTATCTGGCGGAATGGTTCTCTGGGACTGTGCTGGATTTTGTGCATGAAGCCAGTATGGTCAACAAGCGAAAGAAGAAATCGAAAGGTAAGAAATAAAACAAAGGGCCAGCGATTTTCTGGCCCTTTTTGTTGCTTGTAATGCCACACAGGGTGACACATGAACACATACTACAAGGTGTAGTATGTGCCCGTATGTTACCTAAACGAAAATATCATCAGCATTTATGTCTTCCCATTGCGCGTACATTTCTATATCAAAAAATGACATGCATTGGATTTCATCTCTACTAATAACAACCCTAAAGTCATTCAAAGCTAGTGTCCTTTGGCTGTCCCCAATGGGATGAGAGCGTGGCTGAGAGTCTAATCCTAAGTTTTGATACTGCATATAATAATTGGTGGTGAAAGAAATATCTTGTGTGGTGCTATCACGATAGCCACTCATCAATGGAATAATTGCGACGCTATCTCCCCGACCATCAACAAGATCATCTCCCAAGCAGAGGCCAACGTAGACTTTCTTTGAGCTGATAGTGATCAACATAGGTTTTGAGTTCACCTGAGATTCAAGCATCATGGAATCGAAGTGGCTAAATTTTGAAATACGCTCAATCAGTTGATAGCGAAGATTTGAACACTTGAAAACCAGTGATGAAATTCCCCCAAAAAAGACAGAGAGGAAGACCGTTCCGACACACCATCCTGCAACTTTGAGTAAATCAATAAACTGATTTGGATTGACGGAAAGGAACATCTTCCCATCACGAAGATCTTCAAACGTCACTCCCATAAGAGGCATGAGGTAAACGCTAGCTAAATGGTTAGATTTAAACAAAACACAAAAAATGAAAGAAATACTCCCCCATAATACGCCCCAAAAAGCCACATTGAAGTAAGAGTCCCAGCCAGCGGCTGTATTTTGTTTGTATCTTGCAGGAAGATGGAGGAGAGAGAATATATAACCAGAAATCAGAATGACAAAAATACAGATGGCGCTCATCTATTGCTCACTATCATTATCCACTTCTTGGGCTTCTTGAGGTGATTGAGATTCACGTTTTACATGAATAAATTTGAGTTTTTGAATTTGTTCTTGGATCGACTTTATTGTTTCATCATTATCCATGCGCAATGTTACTCGACCATCATCATCGATATCAAAGCGCTCTTTATTCTTAATGAAATTATCTGCTAGTCCGCCTGGGGTTGGGCTTTTAAAAAACCAAAACATAACGACCTCCTAGTACACTTGTACTTCTGGGTTGACATATTTTATGTCAACTATTGTTTTGATAATAACATTAAAAATTGCCTGTGGATAAAATTTGTTTCCTCTCAGTATTGGCTGTTGAGTCTGAAATCTGCTCAGCATCAATATTGTGGCACTTAGCCTCAATATTGAGTGGATGGTGTTGGTCTTGAATGTAATGGTTCGTGGCAATCCAGAAGCACCCAGAAAGGTTTATTTCACATGCTATTTGATATTAAAGAAAACCAACGATCTCTCATTAAAGCCATTTTAAACACCGTTAAAAACAACCACCCAAGAGAAGATAGTTGCTTTGATGTGGCGTTCTATGTCAATCCCTCACAGTACCAGGCTACAGCCATTGGTATGATGTTTGTCGTTGAACAACTAAAGGCGCTTGGAGTCATTAGGGTTATCGGTGGTGCTCTTTCTTTGACTTTTGAAGGTGAAGATTTGTTGCACAAGTTATCTTCAGTTACACCGACAACTGTATAAAAATACAGTTAACTTATGGTAAGGTGTCTTTGTGTTTTGATGCCTTGAGTACCTGAGACCCAGCCACGCTGGAGAGGAAGCATTGAAACGCCGCCAGTCTCGCTTGGGGCTGGCGGCTTGCTTTGTATTCAAGGCTCTTTGAAATAAGGAGACAAGAATGCACAAACACACACTTCGCAACGAACAACTGACTCTCGTTAATGCTGATTGCTTACAGCACCTTAAAACACTTGATGACAACTCTGTCGACCTCATTCTTACCGACCCTCCATATTTTCGAATCAAAGCCAATGCATGGGATAACCAATGGCCAGACGTCGAAAGCTTTCTTGCATGGCTTGATGAAGTGCTGGTGGAATTTTGGCGTGTACTAAAACCTAACGGCAGCTTGTACCTGTTCTGTGGCTCGACGCTCGCTGCAGATACCGAAATATTAATGCGTTCTCGATTCGAAGTGCTTAACCACATTATTTGGGCTAAGCCGTCAGGGCCGTGGAAACGAATGCATAAACCTGACCTTCGCAAGTTCTTTCCTTCAACGGAGCGAGTGTTATTTGCTGGTCATTATGGTTCGGAAGGTTTTGCTAAAGGTTCTTCGGGGTATACCACTAAATGTAAAGCGCTCAAACAGGAAGTGTTTAAACCACTGATTGACTACTTTGCCAATGCTCGCAAAGAACTCGGCATTACCGCAAAGGAGATCAACCAAGCCACCAACTCTCAGATGTGTTCACATTGGTTTAGCGCAAGCCAATGGAAGTTGCCAAGTGAACAACAATACAAGCAGCTACAAGCATTATTTAAGGCGAGAGCCGGAGAGCTAACCAAAAGCCACCAAGAGCTGCATACGCAATACCAATCGCTGCAGGAAACTTACCAGACTTTAGTTAAAGAATATGATGATCTAAAAACTCAATATGAAACGCTTCGTCGTCCGTTCTCTGTGACGGCAAACGTTCCTTATACCGATGTTTGGCAATTTGAACCCGTACAGTATTATCCTGGTAAACATCCATGTGAAAAGCCTGCCGCAATGCTTGAGCATGTCATTACAGCAAGTAGTCGAGAAGGTGATGTTGTGCTTGATGCGTTTATGGGAAGTGGCTCAACAGGTAAAGCGTGCTTAAAACTGGGGCGTCGGTTTATCGGTATCGAGTTTGAAGAAGAAACCTTTGATACCACGCTAAGGCAATTAGAAACATTAAGCGCCCAAGAAGAGTAATGAAAAGGCATCGGCGCAAACCGATGCCTTTTTAATGTTCCAGGTAATCACTAGACTGCATGATGTCTGACATCGCGTCACGCAACTGCTGTTGAAGCTCTGGTGTCATGTTTCGAAGTGCGGTCACGATGCTGTCAGATAGCGCTTGAGCTTGCTCTTCAGAAGCGCCTGTGAGTTCAACTGTAATTTGAGGAGTGAACTCGATTTGAATCATTGGCGTTGTGGGTTGCCCTGTGATTATGGTGTCGTTCGAGCTGTCCACTAAGTTTTCTACTCGCTTGACTTCTTCATCACCATTAAATGCATCGTAAAGCCACTCACCAACTTCTCGACCAGCCATATCACCACCGATACCGCCAGCAATCATTCCGCCAGGAACGGGGACAAGCGTTCCTGCAATGCCACCGATAGCGCTGCCCACAATACCACCAACATCTTCCCATAGTCCTCGATTGTCACCAGTGGCTATATCACCAGCAATCATTGCGCCATTGATGGCTGTACCTATGACCGGAACGCTTTTTAATCCTGGTATCTTATTGGCAAACTTGCCCACATTGCTAAAACGACTTGCCTTTGTTAAATCCGCTGCGTTTTCTGCCGCCGCTCCAGCGGCTACATTGATTGTTTTACCTGTTAACCAATCCTTCGCTTTTTTTAAAGCAAAAAGACCGCCAGCACCTAAGGCAGCTGTTTCGATAGCAGAAGATGCATACCCAGCCGATGGGTTTTCAATAACAAAGTCAGTGAAAGTTTTGCTTAAGTCTTGAATGGCAGTCGATAAGCTATCCTGAGATTGGATTAAGTCTGCAGTGGATTCATCAACGACAGATTGTGAAGCTCGTCCTGCGTCTGCAAGTTTTTCCGCTTCTGTTCTGGTGCTTTGAGCAAGCTCTTTTAGGTTGATGTCATGAAGGAATTTATCAGGATTATTGAGCGCTTCAATCATGGCTTTCAAGCCTTTGATGCCCACATCCTCACTCAATATCGTACCACCTGCCGCTTCGAGGATGGGCTTGACCACTCCTGGCGCTTTTTCCATCACAGGAACTAAGCTCTGCATGAATGCGGCATAGGCTTCATC
>NZ_JATABF010000087.1:0-4379 GCF_036533715.1 Vibrio sp. M260121
GCCAAATTAGGTGGTTGGAAAGATACCAAGAGGACGGGCAGAGCTTCAATAAAGGCACTTTGGGAAGGATGGTTTAAACTGCAAACCATCCTTGAAGGCTACGAGCTCGCAATGTCTCTTGATCACTAGACTTGTGATCAAGAGACAGCCGTAAACGGAGGCTTCAAAGTCAGTTTGAGTAGGAGTCTTACTGCTGATGAGCGTAAGGTGTACCCATTACGGTTGGCTTACCATTTTCCATGCTTTCATCGAATGCGATAGCATCTTTTGCAAAAAGGTTGATAACGGTTGAGCCAAGCTTGAAGCGCCCCATTTCTTCGCCTTTCTTCAAGATAACCGCTTTATCGCCTTCAGCAGGGTAGTCCCATTTGTAAACCGAGTTACCACGTGGTGGCGTGATAGTGCCAGCCCATACTTGCTCGATGCTACCTACGATGGTTGCACCAACCAGTACTTGTGCCATTGGACCAAACTCAGTATCAAAGATACATACCACGCGTTCGTTACGTGCGAATAGATTTGGCACGTTCTCTGCGGTTAGTGGGTTTACCGAGAATAGGTCACCAGGTACGTAAATCATCTGGCGCAGTGTACCGTCACATGGCATGTGTACACGGTGGTAATCACGAGGTGATAGGTACAAGGTTGCGAAAGAACCGTCTTGGAACTCTTCCGCTAGTTTTGCGTCACCGCCAAGTAATTCTTGTGCCGAGAAGTTATGACCTTTAGCTTGGATAAGCTGGCCGTCTTCAATTGGACCGAATTGGCTTACACACGCGTCCGCAGGGTGAGTAATCACGGCATCGCCTTCAGCAATTGGGCGTGCGCCTTCCTTTAGCTCACGTACAAAGAACTCATTGAAGGTTTTGAAGTGTTTAGGATCGGAGTGCTTCGCCTCATCCATGTTCACGTTGTATTGCTTGATAAACCAGCGAATGATTGCTGTTGTTAGACCGCCAGCCTCAGCTGAAGCCAGTTTGCCCACTAGGCGTGTTAACCCATGTTGTGGGATCCAGTACTGCAGTCCAACTTTAATCTTGTCCATCTTTAATTCCGATACTTCTGTTTGATTCTCGCTTTAGGGCGCGTGATGTTACTGAAATTTAATCTGCTTGTCAGTATTAGGTGATGATTTCTTACACAGTTGCAGTCTTAACTCAGCTACAGATCCGCTTTCTTGCTGCGTGAGTACTGACGGTTTGCTTTGTTTTCACTCATGCTTTCTAGGATGCGATGGTAGTTTTCAAAACGGACTTCACTCACTTCGCCTTTTTCCACGGCTTCTCGCAAGATACAGCCAGGATCGTCGTTGTGCTTACAGTCGCGGAACTTACACCCACCAAGATAAGGACGGAATTCAACGAACGCTTTGGTCACTTCTTCTGCTTCTAAGTGCCACAGGCCAAACTCACGTACCCCTGGAGAATCGATCAGATCGCCGCCAGTAGGGATGTGGTACAAGCGAGCAGCTGTAGTGGTGTGTTGACCCAAGCCTGAGTTCTCAGAGATCTCGCCTTCTTCCACTTCCTGCTCAAGTTCAGGCATCAGTGCGTTTACTAGGCTCGATTTACCTACGCCAGATTGACCAACGAAGATATTGATACGATCACGCAATTGCTCTTCAAGTTCGGCAATGCCCTCGCCTGATTGCTTGCTCACAAACAGTACTTTGTAGCCAATGCGTTTGTATTCTTCTAGCCACTCTTCGTACATTGCTCGATCTTCATCAGCAAGCAAGTCGATTTTGTTGAGTACTAGTAGTGGTGCTATGTTGAGTGTTTCGGAAGCCACTAGGTAGCGGTCGATGATGTTGAGTGAAAGCTCTGGCAAAACCGAAGAAACGATCACCATTTGATCGATGTTCGCGGCGACGGGTTTCAAACCATCATAGTAGTCAGGGCGAGTCAGCATGGATGTGCGAGGTTCTACGGCTTCAACAACACCAGAAATACCAGCCATTGACTCAAGACCTTCGCGCCATAGCACGCGATCGCCTGATACCAGTGATTCGATACCACGACGAAGGTTACAGCGCTGCACTTCACCAGTTTCTAAATCTTCGATGTCAGCATGCTGACCGAAACGAGTGATAACGAGACCCTGTTTACTTGCGCCTAGCATGTTCTCATCCCACTGGATCGACTCTTCTTGCTTCTTTAGGCGTTTTTGTTGGTTGCTGCGTACGCGGCGCACCTGACCTTTGGTTAACTTTTTCTTTTTTGCCACAATCTTGTACTTAATGTGAGTTAACTCAGTTGATTAAACGGAATCTTCGTCAATCGAGTGAGTATCGTGTTTCAAGTATTTTCAGGTATAGTACCTCTTTTATCGATAAACAAATAGGCGGCGTAATCATGTCCTTTAGCGATCAAAACCTGATTTGGGTGGATTTAGAGATGACAGGGCTCGATCCTGAAACGCATAAAATCATCGAAATTGCTTCTATCGTCACGGATAGTGAATTGAATATTTTGGCTGAAGGTCCTGTTCTTGCTGTCCATCAGCCAGAAGAAGAATTGGCTAAGATGGACGACTGGTGTACTAATACACATACGGCAAGTGGTTTGGTTGAGCGTGTTCAAAACAGCCAGATTTCCGAGCAAGATGCTGTTGCGCAGACCATTGAGTTTCTCGAAAAATGGGTACCAAAGGGCGTTTCTCCAATTTGTGGTAACAGCATTGGTCAGGACCGTCGATTCTTGTACAAACATATGCCTGAGTTGGAAGAATACTTCCACTACCGTTATTTGGATGTAAGTACGCTAAAAGAACTGACTCGCCGCTGGAAACCAGAAGTGTTAGACGGTTTTTCGAAGCAGGGCACGCATCTGGCACTGGATGATATCCGTGAGTCGATTGCTGAGCTAAAGTACTACCGCGAAACGATCTTTAAGATCTAACTGTTAAGGCTGCGATCCAAATTGTTGTAATTAATGAGCGTTTTGCTTGCTTTTTCATCTGTTGGTAAAAAAATAAAGTTTTTTTGAACGAAGGACTTGCATCACAAAAAAATGCTCTTATAATTCGCAGCCCTGAACGACGGAAACGTTGTTGATGCGACACTAGCTCAGTTGGTAGAGCGCAACCTTGCCAAGGTTGAGGTCACGAGTTCGAACCTCGTGTGTCGCTCCAATTTTATAGCTCTCATTGTGCTTAACAATGAAATACGGACGCGGGATGGAGCAGCTTGGTAGCTCGTCGGGCTCATAACCCGAAGGTCGTCGGTTCAAATCCGGCTCCCGCAACCAAATTCAAGACAGTTTGATCGTTATTTATCATAACCCTCAGGCCGTCGACGGATGCGCCGCCCGGATCAAATCCCGGCTCCGCAACCAATTCTCTTTTGAGAATATGCGACACTAGCTCAGTTGGTAGAGCGCAACCTTGCCAAGGTTGAGGTCACGAGTTCGAACCTCGTGTGTCGCTCCAAATTAAAAGGCTTTCATCATGCCTCAAATGGTGAAATACGGACGCGGGGTGGAGCAGCTTGGTAGCTCGTCGGGCTCATAACCCGAAGGTCGTCGGTTCAAATCCGGCCCCCGCAACCAATTCTCTTTTGAGAATATGCGACACTAGCTCAGTTGGTAGAGCGCAACCTTGCCAAGGTTGAGGTCACGAGTTCGAACCTCGTGTGTCGCTCCAATTTTATAGCTCTCATTGTGCTTAACAATGACATACGGACGCGGGATGGAGCAGCTTGGTAGCTCGTCGGGCTCATAACCCGAAGGTCGTCGGTTCAAATCCGGCTCCCGCAACCAATGCGACACTAGCTCAGTTGGTAGAGCGCAACCTTGCCAAGGTTGAGGTCACGAGTTCGAACCTCGTGTGTCGCTCCAATTTGATAGCTCTCATTGTGCTTAACAATGAAATACGGACGCGGGATGGAGCAGCCTGGTAGCTCGTCGGGCTCATAACCCGAAGGTCGTCGGTTCAAATCCGGCTCCCGCAACCAATTCTCTTTCGAGAATATGCGACACTAGCTCAGTTGGTAGAGCGCAACCTTGCCAAGGTTGAGGTCACGAGTTCGAACCTCGTGTGTCGCTCCAATTTGATAGCTCTCATTGTGCTTAACAGTGAAATACGGACGCGGGATGGAGCAGCTTGGTAGCTCGTCGGGCTCATAACCCGAAGGTCGTCGGTTCAAATCCGGCTCCCGCAACCAATTCTCTTTGAGAATATGCGACACTAGCTCAGTTGGTAGAGCGCAACCTTGCCAAGGTTGAGGTCACGAGTTCGAACCTCGTGTGTCGCTCCAATTTTCTCAAGGTAGAAAGCAATAGCCCTCATTGTGCTTAACAGTGATATGCGACACTAGCTCAGTTGGTAGAGCGCAACCTTGCCAAGGTTGAGGTCACGAGTTCGAACCTCGTGTGTCGCTC
>NZ_JATABF010000088.1:0-4250 GCF_036533715.1 Vibrio sp. M260121
AGATATAGTTCAGGCGAGAAAAATGGTCGCAGAGTCTGTAGAAATCTATAATCAGATGAGGCCTCATACAGCGCTAAAATACAAAACGCCCGATGAAGTACATCGAGCGTTTTAACTAAAAAGTGTCAACCCATATCAGGACGGGTCAGTTCGTCGTGTTCTCAGCTTGATTAAATCGTCACTACCACTCGCACTGCCAAGAGCATTAAAACGATGCCAGACAGTCGGTCAATGAGTACTGCTTTTGAACGAATACGATCAACGACGCGTGAGTTGGACAATACCAACGTGATAAAGGTGTACCACAAACCATCGACAACAAATGGCGTCGCCACGATAATCACTTGATTACTCAGATCATTTCCTAGTGCCACAAATTGGCTAAATAGTGCGATAAAGAACAACGCGATTTTCGGGCTTAGAATCGAAATAAGAAAGCCTTCTCGCGCCGATTGTAAAACCGTCGTATCTTCACCGGATTCGAGCTTCGCTGCCACACCACCTTTTGAGCGCAATGCATTGAAGCCTAAATACGCCAAGTAAGCAGCACCTGTCAAACTGATAGTCTTAAATAGCAATGGGCTTTGTTGAAGTACCACTGCCAAACCTATCAAGGTAATGAACGCATAAATAAAGATACCAAACGCGTGCGCCCATGCGGTTGCCAAACCATTCATGCGGCCACCAGCTAACGAGTGCTTAGCTACAATCGCTAAACTTGGACCTGGCGACATCGCCCCTAGTAAACACACGGTAAAAAGTGATAACCAAACTGTTAGTGTCATAAGAATCTCCCCTCTTTGACGCTAATCTATCAACGGAACAGGTATAATTAGAAATCAAAGTTTTTCATACTAACCATGATTTCAAATCATGGCCTAATAAGGCATTTATTATCGGATGGAATACTCTGAAATCTGCATGACCGAACGAATCTCTTCGCGCACCCATTTATGCGCTGGATCGGTATCGTATTTTGGATGCCACATTAACCAATACTGATGAATAGGCGTTTTGAGAGGCAGTGCTTTATGGGCTAAGTCCCAATGCTTCCCAAGATTGACCGCAATATGCTCTGGGACCACCATTAAATGTTCGCTTGAAACCAAACGATTGATGGCAGCAGAAAAGAAAGGCACTTTAAACGTAACATGGCGCGTATGGCCTAACTCTCTTAACGCCAAATCGGTGTAGGAATCTTTATCACCACCACCCGTCACTTTGATATGAGAGTATGAAATTAAATCTTCAACACTGATATGTTCTTGCTTTGCTAGCGGGTGAGAGGCTTTCATCAAACAGACTGACGAATCCTCACCAATCTTCACGCTAGACACACCCTGAGGCTTTTCTGGATACATGGAAGACGCGATATGAATACCAGTCTCATGAAGCTTATCGAGAAAGTCTGGCTGCCATAGTCGGTACGCCATATCTAACTGAGGAGCAAAGCCACTCAGATGAGAGGCAATGTCAGGGAGGACGTATTGGGCGACATAATCACTGGATGCAAAAACTAACTCTTCCTTCCAATCCGCAGGTTCGAAAGGTTTGTCATCGAGAAGATGGTCGAATTCCGATAACAAATCATCCAACTTCTCTTTTAGAAGCAATGCTCTTGGTGTTGGAATGAGTTGGTTACCCTGTCGAACCAATAAAGGATCGCCGCACAATTCACGTAACTGCGCTAATTGACGGCTTACCGCCGATTGGGTGATGTGCAAACGCTCCGCAGTTCTGCTCACATGGCACTCTTCAAGCAATACATGCAAAGAGCGCAGCAGATTCAGGTTAATGTTATTCAGCACGTTCTACCCACTTTGCGCGCCAATCTGCTGCTGCATACTCTTCTGGCCAATATTCAACTTGCTTGCAAATCAATCCATCTCGCACAGTGTGGAAAGTAATCGCGCGATCAGAGCGAACCCCATCACTCACCACCACATCGGTAACCACTTGCTCGCCATCCGCCACAATACGTTCAATGGTGAAGGTCCACTCACCTTCTGCGGGGTATGCAGAATTGAGCTCGGCAAAGTTCTTTCTGCCTCGAATCACTTCTTTGGTTAACGGCCAAATCACTTCACAATCTGGCGTAAGGCACTCCGCCGCCGCAAAGAAATCATTACCCTCCATCGCTTTCCAGAAGTTGAGGACGATGTCTTTCTCTGTCATTTTACGAACTTGCTCCCTGTGGTATTAAAGAACTCAGTCAACACGGTATGTGTCATGACATTACGAAGTTCTGGGTAACGTTGAATATGATCTCGAATCTCATTCAGACGAGCGATATTAGGCACTTCGACGAATAACATCATATCGGTTTCACCACTGATCGCATGGCACCATTTCACGCCATCGATTTTGTACAGATCATTCGCGTAGTTATCACAGTGATGGCTAGAGGCTGATGTATCAAACTTCAGCGCCATATACGCGCAAATCGTCGACTCTTTCGATGTTGCAATATCGGCATGATAGCCAAGGATCACTTGGTCATTTTCAAGCTTTTTGATTCGTGCGGTCACAGCAGAACGTGACAAGTTAACTTGCTCTGAGATTTCAGTAATAGAGAGACGGGCGTTCTGCCGTAAGAGGTCTATGATCTGATGATCAAATTTGTCCATAACATCACCAAGCTTTCCTTAATTTTGTCATTCTACTCAATTACAACTTATTGAAAACCGACAATTTGCGGTTTATCGGCAAAACAACCGTCATTTTGACGGTCGACAACATCATTTTGGTGTGCAGAATTTAGATATGCTTATGGCTTGCATTACCTAGACGTTCAGAGGTCGTTATGGAACAACTCAAAAAAGACATTACGCTGATATCCGGAATCGGTCAGCTTTCAACAACCTTAATGGGCACGGGTCTATTTATGATCCCAGCGATTGCCGCTGGCATTGCAGGTCACTTCTCGCTTTGGGCTTGGATTATCTTATTTATCGCTATTTGCCCTATCGCCCTTACCTTTGCTCAATTAGGCAAACGCTACCCAAGTGCTGGCGGCACAGCATTTTTCGTCCGCAAAGCCTTCAACAGTAAGCTAGAGAGCAGCGTGGCGTGGTTGTTCGTTAGCGTCATTCCTGTTGGTGTGCCTGCCGCTGTCGCACTTGCTGCAGGCTTTTTACAACAACTGTTACCAGAGTCCATTAGTAATCACCTTTTCGCTCAAATTCTCACGGTCGCTCTGTTAATGGTGGTCAACTTGCTCGGCACAAAATCATCAGGTCGCTTACAAACCATTATCGCACTGAGCATTTTTGCTCTAGTCGGTGCATTTCTGTGGAAAGGCGATGTTGGTTCTGTCGATTTAACCATGCCTGTCATTACGATGGATTCAACGTGGTCGATTGCAGCAGCTTTGGGCGTGATGTTCTGGTGTTTTGTTGGAATAGAAGCTTTTGCTCATATGGGCGAAGAGTTTAAGAACCCACAGCGAGACTTCCCAATTGCGATTATCGTTGGCTGTTTTGTCGCAGGCGCGACCTATTGGGCATGTTCTGTTGTGATACTAAAATTTGGTGCTTATGGCAGTGCAGAGTTCGACAGTGCATCGATTCCTTGGCTAAGTGCCCATCTATTTGGTGATCATGCCAAGTGGCTAATCAGTGTTATCGGCTTCTCTGCGTGTTTTGCGAGTGTGAACCTCTACACTCAAAGCCTTGCTCGAATGGTGTGGGCGCAAGCAAGAGAACACAAACCAACCAGCGCTATCGGGAGAGTGTCAGTTCGAGGCGTTCCAGCCAATGCCACTTTAATCGTTGGCGCTATATTGCTTGCTTCTTGTGTTATTGGCTCGTTATCCGGATTGGATTTGGAGTTCTTCCTTAAGCTTGCGAATGGTATTTTTGTGCTGGTCTATCTTCTAGCCATGCTTGCCGCTTACAAATTGCTACAAGGTTGGGGAAAGATCCTCGCGGGAATTTCTCTTGTGTTATGCACCGCAGTATTCATTTGCTTAGGTTGGTCTATGCTCTACGCCGTTACTATTTTTGCCATGCTCTCTTTACCGTGGAAGCAATGGCGAAAAAAGCACACTAGGCGGGTGACTGAATAAGTAAAACAAGTACCCAAAAAAGAAGGAGCCAAATGGCTAATGCCGTTCACTTAAGGTGATCGGCATTGTTTTTTCTAGGGTATCGGCTTGGCTTTTTCTTAACGACTCTAGGGAAGGATCTTTCTCTCCTAGGTTCAAGTATTAAGCTCTCACTCATTGAGTAGAAGTGTTGGAGTTGCCTCGG
>NZ_JATABF010000089.1:0-4103 GCF_036533715.1 Vibrio sp. M260121
CGAATCCCTCTTGAGCAGTTTGTTAGTCGCGAGGCACCGAGCGACAATTTTAAGCCAAACTAAACTTTGCGAACAACAAACTTTATGTGCTTTGATGCATTTAAGTCAGGCGTAGTCTCAAAGCGGCTATTCAATGAAACCACTTGGAACAAACAACGCCGCAGAAAACGGACTGACAACACCAAAAAGCGCTTTTGGAAGACCAATCTCACAGTGCGAACTTTCAACAAAGTCACTGAAACCACGTGGAATTTACAACACCAGAGAAAACGTCACTTCAGCGAGTAAATTGGCTTTTGTACCAACAAACTCACCCAGCAGAGTTGCAACCAAAAACAGACTCTCGATTACCCTGCACTGTCAGCACCAAAGAACAAAACAACCGCTAGGACAGTTACAAAGCTTTGGACTTGAAACAGTTGAAACTGAGTTTTGACCATCGACGACGCACCTGCGTATCAAACGATCATCCTCGGAATTCTAAGCTTAGAAACATGATTTTGATTGCTAGCTTTTTCTGGCGACTAACGCTCTGTTAAGGTGTGAGCAACGCAATACCGAAGCTGCCGCATACCACCTTAAACACTAAAACCAACGCATAGTAAAAATGCCACGCGTTGCGAATCACTCTTAAACAGTTTGTTATGTGCGTTCTTGAAGTAGTAATACATCCCTAACTTTCTGAGAATCTTCTGCTTTCCATCGTGAAATCGTTTTCCCCCTTGAAGACGTTTCAACAACTACTTCCAAAGAATAATCTGATCGGTACTTTCGTTGGCTAAAGACTTGATGGAGGAAAGAAGCGAATTCTTCAGCTAACTCTAGCGATTCAAGATAAATACTTTTTCCTCGTAATCGCCCTGCTGGAGAAACACTGAGTGTAATCATTGAATTTTCATCATGCTCCCAATGATATGAGCGCAGATTTTTCGGCAAAAACTCATTTTTCACTCGCACATTGATAGTCGCATATTCAATAAAACTTCTATTTGGAAAATCGCCTAATTGTCTAAGCATCTGATTTTTATCCCTAAGCACATAACGCCCAATTAAGGGGTGAGCAACGCTTTACCCCAAACCTAAAGCATTGTGCCATAAACACTAAAACTGAAGTAGAAGCAAAAGTGCCAAGCGTTGGGAATCCCTCTTAAATTGTTTGTTAGGCGATTTTTCACGCTGATGTTTAAACTGGCTTAAAACAGATCACCTGAAACCCAAAAAACGACCAAACCCCCACTGATTTTTTGTGATTCAAGAACCACGAAAGTTACTATGTTACAGCCTCACTTTTGACGAGCACGAAATACTAACCTTCAACAACAAAGCTACTTTTAAACCCGAAAACCTCAAAGCTGGAAACCAACAGCGAAAAAGAAAGCTTCAATTAACTTGCCCTTTCCACACTTTAAGCCAGAGCACTTCACCGCCAACCAACACAGGAAACCAATGAGGCAACCCACGAACTTTGACATGTTTTACGGTTTGAGGGATTCAAGAATTTGAGCCGACAATGCAAAATTGCCGACTTCGAAAAACGAACAGCCAGAGGAAACAAGAAGAAGAGAACAAAGAACTTTTCTGCCCGTCGCCTAACGCCCTGTTAAGGTGTGAGCAACGCAATACCGATGCCGCCGCACACCACCTTAATCACTTAAACCAACGCATAGTAAAAATGCCACGCGTTGCGAATCACTCTTAAACAGTTTGTTATATTTTTCCTGACAAGTATGACAAGGTTTCTACAAGTTAAACAAACAGTGCACCTGCAATAAGCACCTAAGACTTACTGCTTGTGCTTTTACAAATAGCCAAACTCTTGCAGCAATATTCCTAAGCCTAGAAAAGTTAACAGACCGATAGTAAACCACCGCTCTTTTTTAACTCTTCTATTTTCTAACTCTGCAACTTCTACTGCCTTATTTTCTTCATTTTCCATTGCTTCATTTGCTTGCTCTCTCAAAAATGTCATATGCGAATTAATTTCTTTTAATTCATCTCTGATTTCAGTGAGAACCTTCATTGACTCTTTATCATCCATAATATTCCTCGGAAATATAACGCCCTGTTAAGGGGTGAGCAACGCAATACCGAAGCCGCTGCATACCACCTTAATCACTTAAACCAACGCACAGTAAAAATGCCACGCGTTGCGAATCCCTCTTGAACAGTTTGTTAAGCCTCAATTCCCATCAGTCTTTGTATTAGTGCCATCGTAGACTGCCTATAAAAATCAGACACAGACTCGATAATTTTCATTTCGTCTAAGGAAATTTCTAAATCGTTTACTGATTTGGGGTGTGTAAGTCGATTCCTTATACGGACAGCCTCTTTAAAAGTACACCACTCATTACCACTGGTGTTTAAGGGATTATCAATACCTCTAGCTTTCGATGGAACTGAAAAAGAGAGCTTTACACTATCAAGAATCGAAGATTTAAGCGGAACTTTTTTTCCATCCTCATCAAACTTATAACCTAGAAGTTTGTTTATTTGCTCATTAGTTAAAGAGAAACTACCTACTTGATGAAAATCTAGCCAAAGCTGATTTAATCGATAGGTGTTGCCATCGATGAAAGAGAAAACTGTTTTAACATAAGCTCTTCTAGAGTATGGCGTGCACTCTTTACCCCAAATTTCAGCTGCTTCACGACAGTCAGTGACTAGAACATCGAAAAAGTCAGCATAATATTTAATATCCACGCATTCCTCATTTTCAAAATTGATGCTTAACGCCCTGCTAAGGGGTGAGCAACGCAATACCGAAGCCGCTGCATACCACCTTAATCACTAAAATCAACGCATAGTAAAAATGCCACGTGTTGCGAATCCCTCTTGAGCAGTTTGTTAGTCGCGAGGCACCGAGCGACAATTTTAAGCCGAACTAAACTTTGCGAACAACAAACTTTATGAACTTTGATGTACTTAAGTCAGGCGTAGTCTCAAAGCGGCTACTCAATGAAACCACTTGGAACAAACAACGCCGCAGAAAACGGGCTGACAACACCAAAAAGCGCTTTTGGAAAGCCAATCTCACAGTGCGGGCTTTCAACAAAGTCACTGAAACCACATGGAACTTACAACACCAGAGAAAACGTCATTTCAGCGAATAAATCTGCTTTTGTGCCCAACAAACTCACCGAGCGGAGTTGCAACCAAAAACAGACTCTCGATTGCCCTGCTATGTCAGCATCAGAGAACGAAACAACTGCTTGGAAAATAGCAACGCATTGATTTAGGACCGATGAAACTGAGCTTTGACCGTCGAAAATCGAACAATGAACCAAGCAATCAGTAGCCAAGTTTTGAGCTTAGAAACATGATTTTGACTACAAGCTTTTTCTGGCGACTAACGCCCTGCTAAGGGGTGAGCAACGCAATACCGAAGCCGCCGCACACCACCTTAATCACTAAAATCAACGCATAGTGAAAATGCCACGCGTTGCGAATCCCTCTTGAGCAGTTTGTTAGCTGCGTTCTCGATTAGAAGTACTGACTTACAAAATTTAAGTAACCTTGACGACCAAGTTGCTTTGTCCATTTAGAGATTGATTTTACAATTACCTTTAAACACTCCAATAGATCATCGTTACTTAGCTCTGAATTGAGAGACAAAATTTCATTGATTGCCGCGTCCAACGCCGAGAAAACACGCAAATCTAAACCATCTAAATTCAGTTGCTGTGCCGGCTTACCTTTTACCTTTGATTTAAAAATATTCACCATAGACTCTACTGCTCTAGCGACTTGTGAGTCTAGCAAGTTTGGTTCTGCACGGAATACACCTACAATTGATGATTCCAATGCTTTTAACTCGTTTTCAAATTTTTCTTGAACTTTCATAAATACATTCTCTGTTCTTATCATTACCTTGAGCAGCTAACGCCCTGCTAAGGGGTGAGCAACGCAATACCGAAGCCGCCGCAAACCACCTTAATCACTAAATTCAACGCATAGTAAAAATGCCACGCGTTGCGAATCCCTCTTGAGCAGTTTGTTAGTCGCGAGGCACCGAGCGACAATTTTAAGCCAAACTAAACTTTGCGAACAACAAACTTTATGTGCTTTGATGCATTTAAGTCAGGCGTAGTCTCAAAGCGGCTATT
>NZ_JATABF010000090.1:0-3398 GCF_036533715.1 Vibrio sp. M260121
GGGCTTCCCCATGTGAGAGTAGGACATCGCCAGGCTTTAAATTTAGACTTTATGTCTAACCAGTGCGGAGCGGTAGTTCAGTTGGTTAGAATACCGGCCTGTCACGCCGGGGGTCGCGGGTTCGAGTCCCGTCCGCTCCGCCACTTATTTAGAAACCCAGTCTTCGGACTGGGTTTTGTCGTTTTTGAGCATAATAATTTTCCTTTCAGGGAACGAGTCCCGGTTGCCCGCAACCCCGACCGTCCACCACTTAGTTAGACAAAGTCCTAAACTGCGCATCCCGGCAGAAATGCTAGGTTTTTTTCGTATCTGATATTCTCAAATCTCTGTACTCTGCTGAAGAGCTCACTCATTCAGGTAAAGACCATATTTCTCTTTGTTAGAGCCTAGTTTCTAAATCTCAAAAGTAGTTGAATATAAGTGCTTAGTTGTTCTAAACACATCTCTATTACTGTCTTTCTTATATGAATATTGATGTTGCGCTCTTTAGTACTGCCCTATATTTTGCATTCGACGTTTACTGTAACTAAAAAGCCCGTTACTTGTGTAACGGGCTTCGAATACTTATTTGAATGATGTATGCCTAAAGTGAGATATACTTACTTTCTGCGACTTCCCATAGGGCTTTCACTAATGGATTTTCTAGTTGGCTCTTGATGCAACAGACCCCGAGTTCAAATGGTTTTATAGGTAGAACCTTGAGTCGATTTATCTTCTCTCTGACAGGGCTGTTGTTGATTACCACATCCGGTGCGATACCGACGCCACAGCCTAAAGCCACCATGCTGACAATAGCCTCATGTCCTGCCACCTGTGCGTAGATATTTGGTTTGATCTTCATTTGCTTAAACCAAACATTCGCTCTTTCTCTTGCTGTGCCTGCTTCTGGGACAATAAAAGGGATCGTTGACCAATCTGGACTTTCTTTCTGCAGTTCTTCTGCAAAGCTGCTGACTCCAACTGGCGCTATCACCGATAGGGGAATCTCACTGATTGGTTCAAAGGAGACTTTAGCTGGCAGTTGGTCTGGCTTAGCAGAGATCGCGAT
This sequence comes from Vibrio sp. M260121, assembly GCF_036533715.1. NCBI lineage: Bacteria > Pseudomonadati > Pseudomonadota > Gammaproteobacteria > Vibrionales > Vibrionaceae > Vibrio > Vibrio sp. M260121. The sequence continues at coordinate 1,049 of NZ_JATABF010000090.1, forward strand.
ATCAGCCTCATCTGCCAATATTTTATCGATGGCTTGCGCTGGATCGCCAGTAGAGAGTTTGAATTCGATAAATGGATTCTGAATGCGGAATTCAGAAATCAGCTCTGGGAGGTGGCTGTAACTTGCGGTTACCGAGCAAAATAAACGTATCTCACCCTTTAACTCGTCTTCTGTCCCTTTGACATAACTTTGGTATTGCTGCCACTCACCTAAGATCTTCAGTGCTACAGGTAATAGCTTCTTTCCTTGAACTGTTAATTCAACACTTCGGTTATCACGCAAGAACAGCTGTTGATGTGTTTCTTCTTCCAATTTCTGGATCTGCCGACTCAGTGCTGAAGGGCTGATATGCATTGCTGCTGCTGTCTTAGCGAAGCTTTTACTATCACATAGATGAATGAATAACTGCAGGCTTTTGATGTTCATTAAATCTTCACTTCCATGTTGCATTAATTGCAATAAGTAATTGTGAATATATCACTTTCAGCAACAGAATGTCTGTTTTAGTATGAACTCATTCGGTAACACAAATACCGACCTCTATGGAAGAATGTTAAGGAGCACCCAGATGGCTAACTATTTCAATACCCTAAACTTGCGTGAGCAATTGGACCAACTTGGTCGTTGTCGCTTTATGGACCGCGAAGAATTCGCATCAGAAGCAGATTACCTAAAAGGTAAGAAAGTGGTCATCGTAGGTTGTGGTGCTCAAGGCCTTAACCAAGGTCTGAACATGCGTGACTCTGGTCTAGACGTTGCTTATGCACTTCGCCAGGCAGCTATTGATGAGCAGCGCCAGTCATTCAAAAACGCAAAAGACAACGGTTTTGAAGTAGGTAGCTACGAAACGCTAATTCCACAAGCTGACCTAGTAGTAAACCTTACTCCAGATAAGCAGCACACAAACGTTGTTGAGACAGTAATGCCGCTTATGAAAGAAGGCGCAGCACTAGGTTACTCACACGGTTTCAATGTTGTTGAAGAAGGCATGCAAATCCGTAAAGACCTAACGGTAGTAATGGTTGCACCTAAGTGTCCGGGTACGGAAGTTCGTGAAGAATACAAGCGTGGTTTTGGTGTACCGACTCTTATCGCTGTTCACCCAGAGAACGACCCTAAAGGCGAAGGTTGGGATATCGCGAAAGCTTGGGCTGCAGCAACAGGTGGCCACCGTGCTGGTTGTCTAGAGTCTTCTTTTGTTGCTGAGGTGAAATCTGACCTAATGGGTGAGCAAACTATCCTTTGTGGCATGCTACAGGCTGGTTCTATCGTATGTTACGAGAAGATGATTGCTGACGGTATCGATCCAGGCTATGCAGGTAAGCTTCTTCAATACGGTTGGGAAACCATCACTGAAGCACTGAAGTTTGGTGGTATCACTCACATGATGGATCGTCTATCAAACCCAGCAAAAGTAAAAGCATTTGAGCTTTCTGAAGAGCTAAAAGAGCTGATGCGTCCGCTATACAACAAGCACATGGATGACATCATCACAGGTCACTTCTCTAGCACTATGATGGCTGACTGGGCAAACGACGATGTTAACCTACTAGGCTGGCGTGCAGAAACGGGTGAAACTGCTTTCGAAAACTACCCAGAAACTGACGTAGAAATCTCTGAGCAAGAGTACTTCGACAACGGTATTCTGATGGTTGCTATGGTTCGTGCGGGTGTTGAGCTAGCGTTTGAAGCAATGACGGCATCTGGCATCATCGATGAGTCTGCTTACTACGAGTCTCTACACGAGCTACCACTGATTGCGAACACTATCGCACGTAAGCGCCTATACGAGATGAACGTGGTTATCTCAGACACTGCGGAATATGGTAACTACCTGTTCGCTAACGTAGCAACACCGCTTCTACGTGAGAAGTTTATGCCAGCAGTAAATACTGACGTAATTGGTAAAGGGCTAGGTGAAACTTCTAACCAAGTAGATAACGCGACTCTTATCGCTGTAAATGATGCTATCCGTAACCACCCAGTAGAGTACATTGGTGAAGAGCTACGTGGTTACATGACTGATATGAAGAACATCGCAGTAGGCGGCTAACTCCTATCCAAGTTAGTAAAGAACTCCAGATAGACTGGGGTCAATAAATACAAAATAAAACACAACATCTAATCAAAAGGCTTGGTCGCCGTTGACCAAGCCTTTTTGTTTTTATGGAAACGATTTTTTCTTCGAAATGTGGGACACCTTCGCTGTTGGAGTCGAGATATGTTCGTTGGGATAGAATTGATATAAGTAAAGGTATCGTAAGTGTTGACTCAATTTGTCCTTAAGAAGACAAAATTGAAGTGAATCCCGAATCCCGAATCCCGAATCCCGAATCCCGAATCCCGAATC
>NZ_JATABF010000091.1:0-3265 GCF_036533715.1 Vibrio sp. M260121
GGCTGGGTCTTCCCATTACCATTACCACTTCACCAATTACGCGCATGCGGTCTTGCATGAGTTCCTCGTGGTCTATGAACTCTTCAGGGTATTCGGGGTTGTCACTAATGATGCGATAGCCGCTTCTCTGAATGCTATATTCAAGACGTTTTACTCTTAACTGCCCGTCAATGCTGATGACATGAACTCCGCTCAAAACCTTATCAGCATTGAATTCTACGCGCTTTAATAATAGATCGTCACCACTCTCAATGTAGGGGGCCATAGAGTCTCCTTTGGCCTCAACAATAAGCAGTTCGGCGTGAGAGAGCCTATTGCGTTTCAAGTATTCATCACTAAATGGAAAGTACTCTTCAATGCTTTCTTCTTCAATGTATGTGCCTCCACCAGCCGATGCTAACACTCCATATTTAGGGACTTTTACAAACTTGAAGAAAGATTCGAGGTTTTTCGTTTGCTGTCTGGATGGTTCATTCCCGGTAACTAACCACTCAACTGTAACGTTTTCGATGTTTGCTATTTGGTACGCTTTGTCTGCGGATGGTGTTGAACCCTTAGATACATAAGCTGTAACTGTTGATAAGGGAATGTCCCAGTCTTTAGCTGCCGCTCTTAAGCTTCTCCCCTTAAGTAGGCTATTTAATCGCTCAGTAATAGATCCCTTTTTTTCTTCGAAATTGGGATCGCGTCGTTCGATTTTTAAATCATGATCCGCTTTTTTATAACTCATTGTTTTCTAATACCTTTCTTCTTAGTTGGCGTCAAAATCAACAAAATTTAATTGGGATCGCATAAAAACGTTTCAAATATAACTTGCATCGTTTCAAATATTGATCAACACTTACTCACGTTGATTATTTATATGAATAAGCTTTGCTGATTACTAGCGTTAGTAATCAGCGAATAGTATCAAACCTTAATGAGGAGGTCACTATGACGCCAATTGCAGACATGCATCGAATTGACATTGTCGCTGCACTTCACAAAAAAGGCTTAACCGTTCAAGACTTGTCCGTTGAAGCAGGTTGGAGCAAAGGAACCTTGGCTAATGCACTCCGTCGTCCTTGGCCTAAAGGGGAGAAAGTGATCGCAAAAGCACTCGGTATGGAGCCTCAAGATATCTGGCCTAGCCGTTATCAGGAGGTTGCGTGATGTACCTTACTGCCAAGGAGCTTATTGGTGTTGTTGGTATGCCCTCAGATATTCGCAATATCCGAATCCTTTTGAATAAGTGGGCTAATGACGATCAAAAACGTGAGCGCGCTTATCGAGAAAAAGGAGCTCGCGGTAAGAAGCCAACGGAATACCACATCGACTGCCTACCAGTAGAAACTCGCATGGCTTTGATGCAGCAAATTGCTAAAGAAGAAGCGGACAAATCGCAATCTGTCGAAGCTCGTGAAATGTCTAGCGCAGAGCTTTGGTATGAGTACGACCTTGCTACAGATAAGCAAAAAGAGAGAGCCACGGCTGCGCATGAATTATGTGTTCGCGTTCGTACCTATGTGGACGATGGAGTGAACCTAAGAGAGGCGATGCGTAAAGTTGCCGAAGAATCAGGTTCGTCTTTTGGTCGCATTCATCGTTGGTTCTACATCTCTCCTGGTCTGCGTACGAATCGCATTCAAAAAAATGACTGGCTTCCATCTTTACTTGATGGTCGAGGTGGTGCGACTCGCACTGCTGACATGCCAGATGAAGCTTGGGAATTGTTCAAAGCTGATTATCTTCGTCCAGAGATGAAGTCCGGTACGTTCACGGAGGTATATCGCCGTTTGAGTCGTATTGCTGACGCACGCGGTTGGGAGCTGCCATGTATCGCTACCTTCAAAAATCGCATTAAGCGTGAAGTTCCAAAAGAACTCGTTTTGCTCAAGCGTTTTGGCCTTGCCGAGTTCCAACAAACAGTTATTCCGGCTCAGCGTCGCTCTCGTAAAGGTTTGCACGCAATGCAGGTCGTGGCTGGAGATGGTCACAAATGTCGCGTGTTCTGTAAGCGAAATGGCAAGGTATTCCGACCTGTTATTTGGGCATTCATTGATGTGTATAGCTCCATGATTGTTGGCTACAGCGTTGATATTAGCGAAAACACAGAAATGCTGGGGTTGGCGGTTTATAACATGACGAGCACTTACGGCACGCCATCAGGGTACATCTTTGACCGAGGCAGTGTATTACTGGGCGAAGCAATGACGGGCCGCATGTCTCGACCTAAGCGTAACGGCAGCGGAAAGCTAGTGCACAAGAAGTTTGATGCTTATGAGATTGAAGGTGCGCTAACAGCTATGGGTTCAAGCGTTAACTGGATCCGTCGTTACGATGACAACGAAGGTTCAAAAGGTAACTCTCGTGCAAACCCTATCGAGCGACTTTGGCACTCTAAAGGCGGTTTTGGTCAATTTGAGCGTGAGCCTATTTTTGACAAGGCTTACACGGGTGCAAATATTGACGACAAGCCAGCGAACTACAGCGAAAGCAACGCCGTGGATTACGACGTATTCCTAGAGCATCTCGATGCGTGGATTTATCGCTGGAATCATGAGGAAGGTCGCCGCACTGAAATGGCTAAAAGCCAGAAGCTTAGTTACGCGCAGGTGTTTACACGTAGCTATGAGCAATCAGTCATCCCTAAACCAACACAAGAGCAGCTTGCGCTTTGTTTATTGCGAACTCGCAAAGCGGTAAAGGTTCACGATGGTGGCTTGGTTGACCTCAATGCTGGCGATTATTCCAACCACGAAACGAACCGCTATCGCTCACCACTTCTCTTTGAACACGTAGGTTCAAAGGTCATGTTGCGATTCAATCCTTACGACTTAACCCAGTACGTACTGGCTTATTCAGAAGAAGGTCGTTTTATCGGGAAAATTCCGCTTTATGGTGATGTGGCAGTTAATGATTTGAGCGCACCACGACGTAAGCGCCTGATGGAAGAGAGTGAAGTTGAACGCGTTGAAAACGTCGCCTCAGTCATGATCACAAAAACCATTGATGACCTTGCCGAAGCGCTTGCACCAAAAGAGCACGAGAAAACAGACATCGGTGGACCTGTGCCTGGTATCACGAAGATGGTGCCAAATATGCCTAGAACACTTGATGACTTTAGTGATTTCGATATGGGAGAAAAAACAAAACGCGCCGTTGGTCATGACGCGTCTTGGGATGCTGATGATGACTACTTCAATGATGATATGACCCGAGTAATACAACAGCAATTTGGAAAGAATACGGAGTAAAGAATGAATGATGTAATTGAGCGTGTCAA
>NZ_JATABF010000092.1:0-2677 GCF_036533715.1 Vibrio sp. M260121
GGCGATGACTCTGACGACGTAGTTGTCAGCATCAAGTAACCCAAATTGAACGCGCCTTAAATGCCATTTTAAGGCGCATTGAACACTGTTTTAAGAAAGAGAGAAGTCATGGATATTATCGACCTGTTCCGTAGCTATACCAAGCTGGATGTTTGGGGTGAGTTCCTAAACAAACAAAAGAAATTAAAGCCTGTACCAATGCCAGTTCGCAATACGGTGTTTGGCCCAGCACAACTGTGGCATGACGTGTCATTGCCGAACTCTCAATACAAAGATACCGTCACGAACGTACCTGTAGTTCGTCGTGGTACTGCAGCGCTAGTACTAAAAACCGAAGGCGTAAAAGTTGAATCTATTGAACCGCAAGGCTTCGTGATGTCGCATTTTGCGACCGCCTCTGAGCTGAACAACTTAAAGGCGTTGGGAATGAAAGCCACTAAACAGTGGTTTGATTCGAAAAATGCCAACATGCTACGCCGCGTTTACAAAGGTATTGAAGCCATGTGTGCGATGGCGCTTTCAGGCAAAGTGGAATACCCAATGAAGGCCGAAGGTGGTGAGATTGAACTGGAAGTCTATGACTTTGGCCTGACTGAAGAATACAGCGCGGCTGGAACCATCGACTTGTCATCGACAGATACCACCATTGGTCAATTGTTTAAGTTGCTTCAAAGCATGGCAGAAAAAATTGAAGACAACGGTTATGGCAGTAAGCTCTTGACCTACGCAGGCCGCGATGTTTATGCGCGCATCATGGACATTGCATCTAGCACCAATACTCGCAACATCAGCATTGAAATTGCTGAAAACGAAATCACCATCGGTGGTTACAAAATTCAGCGTATGTCTGGCAAGTACCATACCTATGTGGGCGGCACAAAAACCATGGTCGATAAAATCAATGCTGAAGCGCTGTGTATGATTGACCTTGAAGCTGGCCATGATTTCTACTACCTAGCAATTGATGATCTTGATGCAGGTTTGAAAGCGTTGCCGTTCTTCTCGAAGCCACTTAAGTCAGAAAACCCAAATGGCGCAGAGATTATCGCTCACTCAAAACCAGTACCTGTTCCTGTCGTTGCGGCGATTTGTTGGTGTAACGATGCAATGGGTGGCGGTGCATAACGATGACACTAGACGAATTAAAAAGTCTAGTAACACCCGAGGGCGTTCAACACGCCCTCGATAATCAGATTTATGACAGCCTCGTCTACGGTGATGGACACAACATCACCGACTCTTGTAACAGCGCGGCTGTGTGGTGTTACGGCTACCTGGCAAAAACCAGCAACATCAATCGGGCGTTTAGTGCCTCTGACAAAGAAGTGCTGTCTGCTTCGATGGTACAAATGGCCATCTATAAATTAGGTGCGCATCACTTCTTCAACATTGAAGAGCCAGAAGAGCTGGCATACGCGCTCATCGATTCCATTCTTGGCATTAACAAAGATGACACTGGCACATCCACCTACGTCGGAGCTGCAGTAGCGAAAGATGAAAAATCTAACATTGTTCACAAACCTGGTCGCAGGCCTGCCTTCTGGCGTCATTGAAGACTTCTATCCCCAACCGACAGAGATTGGCTCTGAGTCTGTCAATGTCACCAACTATTACTTTGGGGCGATTCGAGCCATGATGCTTGATGACCAAATCAGCTCGGACGTTGACATGCGTCATGCGTTCGCCTCTCAAATTCCGTTCATTATCGAAGGCTCACAGACCGACATTGCTAACGCAAAGGCCATCCTTACTGAGTTAGATATGGAAGACTTGATGTTGCGTATGCTGACGGCTGCTGAGTTTGGATACCGCCCTGTCGAAATTAAATGGGAGCAAGATGGCGTAAATGCCATTCCAGTTGAGTCCGAAGCCAAGCGTCCTGATAGCTTTTATATTTTGCGTGATGGTGGTGTTGCGTATCGAAACACCTATGGCGAAATTCAACCTGTGCCTACAGGTCGCATCATTCCGGTGACACGTGAACGCACCAGTGACAAACCCTATGGGCATTCAATTCTGGAACCGCTCTGGCCAATCTGGCAGACCAAGTGGGTGAACTGGGCTAACCTGGAGCGCCTTGGTGAGAAGTATGCTATCCCGAACGTGGTTGCATTAACCGATTCCTCGGATAAGAAACAACTGCAAGCCGTGGCTGATTCTCTCGCACCACTACAGAACGGCGATGTTGCTGCGGTCAGTGGTGTCTCCAGTATCGAAGTGCTCAACCCACAAGGAAAGGTTGATGAAATCTTGAATGCGATTAAATACATCGATAACAAGATCACTTATCGCCTGACTGGACAAACCCTGTCATCGGGTAACCAAGCATATGGCTCGCGCTCGATGGGAGAAACGCACCAACAGAATGCGTTCTTCTATGCTAAAGCGGATGCCAAGATGGTGTTCAAAGCGCTCAACCAAACGTTATTCAAATGGATATTCCAGGCGAACAGCATGAATGGACGTATCCGCATGCGAGTGGACGATAAGAAGTTCAAAGCGCTTCTCAAGTCCGCCGTCACTGATGAAGACAGTTCCATTCAATTATCCGACCCAACGGAGGCGAAACATCTATGGCTGTTCTAACAGACGTGGAGCGCGCTGAAAAAGACAACCTGACCAAAATGGAGCGCCTCGAAAATGAGGCGCTTTCTTTTACGGCCAATAAATTGTCCAG
>NZ_JATABF010000093.1:0-2578 GCF_036533715.1 Vibrio sp. M260121
CTTGGATTCAAGTACGAAGTGCGACACCTCTGAACATAAAAACAGTGAGATGCGATAATCATGAAGTTTGCTCCCGCCAAGAAGTAAAAAACATGAAATACACGCACCTCACTGAGAACGAAAGGTATATGATTTCTGCGCTCAGAAAGCAAGGAATTAGTACCGCTAAAATAGCTAAACAACTGGGGCGTCACAAAGCCACTATCTATCGAGAAATTGAACGCAACTCCCGATACAACAGACACTTTAAAAGGTACTCCTATCAGGCATGGAGAGCCCAACAGATGGCTCGCAACCGGCTGAGCCGATCGCGCAGAAATAAGCGCTACAGCGAAATCGACTTCAGGTTACCTGAAGCCTTGCTACGACTGGATTGGAGTCCTGACCAAATCGTCGGATACCTGAGGGTAAGAGGCTATCCAACAATGAGCCACGAGCTCATTTATCAGCATATTTGGAACGACAAAACTCTCGGTGGAACCCTATGGAAACATCTACGCCAATCCACTAAGAAAAGGCGTAAAAGGTATAACTCAAAAGACAGCCGAGGTCGGCTGGCAGCAAAGCGTCATATTACCGAAAGACCTGCAAAAGCTGAGCATCGAAAAGAGCCTGGTCATTGGGAAATTGATACCGTCGTTGGACGCGGAACCAAGCACTGTATCGTGACTTTAGTCGACAGAATGACTGGCTACACTTTTATTGGGCAAATGGACGATAGAACAAGCGAGTCGCTCAACGTAAGAATGAGCAAAATCATGACCCGCTCTGACTTACCTTTTAAGACGATAACTGCGGATAACGGCACTGAATTTCATGGTTATGCGTAACTAGAAAAACATCATAACTGTCTGTTTTACTTTGCAAATCCATACCACTCATGGGAGCGAGGTACTAATGAAAACACCAATGGCTTGATACGACAATACTTACCAAAACGAACTTCTATGTCTCACGTAACACAGAAGCTCTGCAATGAAATTGCACACAAATTAAATACGCGCCCACGCAAAAGACTTGGGTATAGGACACCAACGGAGTATATTCATGCGCATCTGTAGAAAGTGTCGCACTTCAAACTTGATACTAAGTGCACTTTCACACGATTTCAACTTTGCCTGACCCTATATACAAAGACAACGCTCTAGCCACCGACACAAATTGTTGGTCAGATAACATCTTTAAATGCTTAAGTTTCTTACCTGTCTTCTTTGGCCGCTCAGGATAAAATCTAGTTAAGCGATTTAATTTAAAGTCCTGGCCAATATTGAGGGATGGTTCTTTGCAGCAAATGATAAAAAACACGACTTTGCCAACAACTAATGTAGTGACTTGTGTATTCCTACGCAGCCCATCGAGTTCATTTGGTGCATTTGGGTGTGTTTTTAGAAAAGCAGTCTCTCGACTATACAATGCGGTAGTATCTAAGCCATGCCTTGCGGCATACACTTTATAGTGTTTAGGAAAAACTCGATTACGCTCGAACAAATGGCACTCTTCTTTGCTCGTTACAACAGATTCATTGTCGGTTTGCTCTGCAACCATGTTTTTCATAATTAACCAAGTTGTTAGCTCTTTTAACTCTTTGTTTGTAAAAAATTTATCACAATCACCAAAAGCTCCCAGTAAGATCGGTTTAATACTTTCTTCAATAGAACTCATCCACCCGCCATTACAGGTACGACAAACAACTCGATATTTTTTAGTCATTACGTCGCCAGAGCGAACATTCATTTTAAATTGGTTGTCTTCGTTATTGCCTAACCCGTAAGCTGCTCCCTCTTGGTATTTAGCATTCGTATCTTTTTCAGATAGTTTGTTCAACCAATTTGGCCAAGATGCTCTTTTGAGATCCCGCCTTGGTTACCACAGAAAATACATTCTTTTTGTGCCATAAAACCTCTCGTGCACTTAACGCCCTGCTAAGGGGGGAGCAACGCAATACCGAAGCCGCCGCAAACCCAAAGCGTTAATTTTAAGTCACTTTAAACTTTGCAAACAATAAACTTTATGTGTTTTGATGCACTTAAGTTGGGCGTAGTCTAAAAGCGGCTAGTCAATGAAACCACGTGGAACAAACAACGCCGCAGAAAACGAACTCACAACACCAAAAAGCGCTTTTGGAAAACCAATCTCACAATGCGGACTTTCAACAAAGCCACTGAAACCACATGAACTTACCACACCAGAGAAAACGCTATTTCAGCGAGTAGATCGGCTTTTGTACCAACAAACTCAACGAGCAGAGTTTCAGCAAAAAAGTTCGAATCAGGTAACCAAAAAATTGCCGCACCAAAAAACAAATCAACCGTTGAAACGATGCCAATTTTAAATTTTCACCACGCTAGTTAACACTGAAATTGAACGCCGATACGACAATTTCAACTTTGAGCTTTTACCACTAAATCTTGCGATATAGCTGCGTTTTTCCTCTTGCAAACTAACGCCCTGTTAAGGGGTGAGCAACGCAATACCGAAGTCGCCGCATACCGCCTTAAACACTAAAACCAACGCATGATGAAAATGCCACGCGTTGCGAATCCCTCTTGAACAGTTTGTTATGTGTTGTTGCTGGAAC
>NZ_JATABF010000094.1:0-2568 GCF_036533715.1 Vibrio sp. M260121
GAGTCCATCAAAACCCCTTGGGTGTTGTATGGTTAAGCCTCACGGGCAATTAGTACAGGTTAGCTCAACGCCTCACAACGCTTACACACCCTGCCTATCAACGTTCTAGTCTCGAACAACCCTTTAGGATACTTAAAGTATCAGGGAAGACTCATCTCAGGGCTCGCTTCCCGCTTAGATGCTTTCAGCGGTTATCGATTCCGAACTTAGCTACCGGGCAATGCGTCTGGCGACACAACCCGAACACCAGAGGTTCGTCCACTCCGGTCCTCTCGTACTAGGAGCAGCCCCCTTCAATCTTCCAACGCCCACGGCAGATAGGGACCGAACTGTCTCACGACGTTCTAAACCCAGCTCGCGTACCACTTTAAATGGCGAACAGCCATACCCTTGGGACCGACTTCAGCCCCAGGATGTGATGAGCCGACATCGAGGTGCCAAACACCGCCGTCGATATGAACTCTTGGGCGGTATCAGCCTGTTATCCCCGGAGTACCTTTTATCCGTTGAGCGATGGCCCTTCCATTCAGAACCACCGGATCACTATGACCTGCTTTCGCACCTGCTCGAATTGTCATTCTCGCAGTCAAGCGGGCTTATGCCATTGCACTAACCTCACGATGTCCAACCGTGATTAGCCCACCTTCGTGCTCCTCCGTTACTCTTTGGGAGGAGACCGCCCCAGTCAAACTACCCACCAGGCACTGTCCGCAACCCCGATAAGGGGTCGACGTTAGAACATCAACACTACAAGGGTGGTATTTCAAGGACGGCTCCACAAATACTGGCGTACTTGCTTCAAAGCCTCCCACCTATCCTACACATGTAGGGTCAATGTTCAGTGCCAAGCTGTAGTAAAGGTTCACGGGGTCTTTCCGTCTAGCCGCGGGTACACTGCATCTTCACAGCGATTTCAATTTCACTGAGTCTCGGGTGGAGACAGCGTGGCCATCATTACGCCATTCGTGCAGGTCGGAACTTACCCGACAAGGAATTTCGCTACCTTAGGACCGTTATAGTTACGGCCGCCGTTTACCGGGGCTTCGATCAAGAGCTTCGACCGAAGTCTAACCCCATCAATTAACCTTCCGGCACCGGGCAGGCGTCACACCGTATACGTCATCTTACGATTTTGCACAGTGCTGTGTTTTTAATAAACAGTTGCAGCCACCTGGTATCTGCGACTCTCGTCAGCTCCATCCGCGAGGGACTTCACCATCAAGAGCGTACCTTCTCCCGAAGTTACGGTACCATTTTGCCTAGTTCCTTCACCCGAGTTCTCTCAAGCGCCTTGGTATTCTCTACCCGACCACCTGTGTCGGTTTGGGGTACGATTCCTTACAATCTGAAGCTTAGAGGCTTTTCCTGGAAGCATGGCATCAATGACTTCACTACCGTAGTAGCTCGACGTCGTGTCTCAGCCTTAAGAAGAGCCGGATTTACCTAACTCTTCAGCCTACGCACTTGAACCTGGACAACCGTCGCCAGGCCCACCTAGCCTTCTCCGTCCCCCCATCGCAATTGTAAGAAGTACGGGAATATTAACCCGTTTCCCATCGACTACGCCTTTCGGCCTCGCCTTAGGGGTCGACTTACCCTGCCCCGATTAACGTTGGACAGGAACCCTTGGTCTTCCGGCGAGGAGGTTTTTCACCCCCTTTATCGTTACTCATGTCAGCATTCGCACTTCTGATACGTCCAGCATGCGTTACCACACACCTTCAACCGCTTACAGAACGCTCCCCTACCCAATGCACAAAGTGCATTGCCGCAGCTTCGGTTTACTACTTAGCCCCGTTACATCTTCCGCGCAGGCCGACTCGACCAGTGAGCTATTACGCTTTCTTTAAATGATGGCTGCTTCTAAGCCAACATCCTGGCTGTCTGAGCCTTCCCACATCGTTTCCCACTTAGTAGTAATTTGGGACCTTAGCTGGCGGTCTGGGTTGTTTCCCTCTCCACGACGGACGTTAGCACCCGCCGTGTGTCTCCCGGATAGTACTTACTGGTATTCGGAGTTTGCAAAGGGTTGGTAAGTCGGGATGACCCCCTAGCCTTAACAGTGCTCTACCCCCAGTAGTATTCGTCCGAGGCGCTACCTAAATAGCTTTCGGGGAGAACCAGCTATCTCCAGGTTTGATTGGCCTTTCACCCCTAGCCACAAGTCATCCGCTAATTTTTCAACATTAGTCGGTTCGGTCCTCCAATTGATGTTACTCAATCTTCAACCTGCCCATGGCTAGATCACCTGGTTTCGGGTCTATATCCAGAGACTGAACGCCCAGTTAAGACTCGGTTTCCCTACGGCTCCCCTAGATGGTTAACCTTGCCACTGAATATAAGTCGCTGACCCATTATACAAAAGGTACGCAGTCACACCACGAAGGTGCTCCTACTGCTTGTACGTACACGGTTTCAGGTTCTATTTCACTCCCCTCACAGGGGTTCTTTTCGCCTTTCCCTCACGGTACTGGTTCACTATCGGTCAGTCAGTAGTATTTAGCCTTGGAGGATGGTCCCCCCATATTCAGACAGGATATCACGTGTCCCGCCCTACTCGATTTCACT
>NZ_JATABF010000095.1:0-2184 GCF_036533715.1 Vibrio sp. M260121
GCACATAACAAAGCGTTTAAGACGGATTCCCAACGCTTGGCATTTTCGGTTTGCTTCTGCTTTAGTGGTTACGGCACAATAGTTTAAGTAGGGTGGTAGCGTTGCTCACCACTTAACGCGGCGTTATAGCTCAGGTCAGATTTACTGCTCCAAAAATTATAGCTACGTTAATCACGTATAGTTTTGCTATCTATACGTTACTTGCGTATACTTTGCGTATGAAAAGTGTATTTGTCGAATCAACCATATTTGAAAAGTACCGTAATGAATTTCTCAGCGATGATGAGTTTAGGCTTTTTCAAGCTGAGTTAATGTCTAACCCGAAGCAGGGTGACGTGATTCAAGGTACAGGTGGTTTGCGAAAGATTCGAGTTGCAAGTAAAGGTAAGGGCAAGCGTGGTGGCTCTCGCGTTATCTATTACTTCCTCGATGAAAAGCGTCGTTTCTACTTGCTGACGATTTACGGCAAGAATGAAATGTCCGACTTAACTGCAGACCAAAAGAAACAACTAAAGGCTTTTATGGAGGCGTGGCGTAATGAGCAATCGTGATCTATTTGCGGAGTTAAGTTCAGCACTTGTTGAGGCTAAAGAGCATTCAGAGGGCAAGCTTACCCTTAAAACTCATCAAGTTAACGACATCAGTGAGTTAAATATCTCACCTGATGAAATCGTGAGTATTCGAGAGCAGTTTAATATGTCTCGTGGTGTTTTTGCTCGTTTGTTGCACACATCATCTCGTACGTTAGAAAACTGGGAACAAGGGCGTAGCGCACCAAATGGACAAGCAGTAACCCTTCTAAAGTTGGTTCAGCGTCACCCAGAAACCCTGTCGCACATCGCTGAGCTATAACAAACTGTTTAAGAGTGATTCGCAACGCGTGGCATTTTTGCTATGCGTTGCTTTTAGTGTTTAAGGTGGTATGCGGCGGCATCGGTATTGCGTTGCTCACACCTTAACAGGGCGTTATAACTCTTTTGTCAGTTTCATTGTTACACAACTAAGCTTGAAGCCCTTCGAGAACGGTTTACTTGTTGTTACTGCCGCTGCTGCTTTTGTGAGACCTTATCGCACAAATAACTGATAGGGAGATATTTTCATGGCAGCACGTCCTAGCCTACTAAAAATGAAAGTTGCCTTTACCAAGGTAAACAGAGATGTGTCTGAAGTAGGTACCATTATCGGCGGTAAAGTAAATCACAATATTAATGTTCTAACACCAGAGCAGGGGCGGTTTGAGAATGCTTGTGCGATACGTATGTCATATGCACTTAACTATGCTGGTTTCAAAGTACCCTACATAAAAAACAAAACTGTCTCCGGTGGACAGGGGAATTGGTACATTTATCGCGTGAAAGATTTGATCAACTTTTTGTATCAAAAATTTGGTGAGCCAGAGTTGGTGGTTCAAAACCCCAATGCTAATGAACTCTCTGAATACAAGGGCATTTTAGTTGTTGATGTAGATACTTGGTTAGACGCATCAGGTCATGCAAGTATTTGGACTGGTTCAAGATGTACCGATAGCTGTTACTTTCCGGACGCAAAAAAGGCTTATTTATGGAAATTAGAAGATTAGTAAGCAGTATAAGCATTGCTCTTTGTAGTCTCGGAGTTACCGCAAGCCCACTCAGTACTCAAAGTGATGAGCAGCTGTTTAAAAACTTCGCTCTCTCATCTTGTATTGCTACCTATTACAAAGACTCAGATGTTGCGAAAGATGCGATAACTGCAATGCAAGGCTATCGAGAGTTCTCCGAGCTTCCTTTAGAGTCGTTCTTTGAGGTAAGCGAGCTATTAAGCACAGACGATATGTCTAGGTACAAATCAAAAAATGGTAACGTGATCGAGTTGGCTTACTGTGTAGACTTTTCTAATTCAGACGGTGTTCATAAGCTGTACATTAAGGCGAAATCAGCGTTATAACAAACTGTTTAAGAGTGATTCGCAACGCGTGGCATTTTTACTATGCGTTGCGTTTAGTGTTTAAGGTGGTATGCGGGAGCTTCGGTATTGCGTTGCTCACACCTTAACAGGGCGTTATGTGTATTTTTGCATAATCTGCCCTACACTAGAATAGCGATAGTTCCTTGTTACTCTTAATTATTGTGACGACGAGAGGTGTGTTATGTCTGAAGAGAAAGAGGTTGTTATAGATAGTGGGGAAAGAGATTCGAAAGGTTC
>NZ_JATABF010000096.1:0-2177 GCF_036533715.1 Vibrio sp. M260121
CTTGAATACAACACCGGCTCAGGTTGGTTAGCGGTACCAAACGATGGTGTGGTAATTGTGCCTGCTGGACTGACAGAATTTGATGTACGCATTGCATCGATTGACGATGAAGTATTTGAAGGTCCAGAGAACTTCACGGTAGACGTGACCGGGCTCGGTTCTGTTCAAGGTGCAGATACGGGCACTGCGACTATTGTGGATGACAATACAGGTCCTGGTCCCGATCCAGACGACGACCGTCCAACGGTGTCTATCAGTGATGCTGGCACCATTAACGAAGGTGACACTGCCAATTTCGTTGTCTCGCTAACTAATGCCTCCGAAGACGATGTTCAGGTAGAACTTGGCCTCAATCTTGGTGATACCGAAGTCGGTGACCTTGGCTCTCTTGAATACAACACCGGCTCAGGTTGGTTAGCGGTACCAAACGATGGTGTGGTAATTGTGCCTGCTGGACTGACAGAATTTGATGTACGCATTGCATCGATTGACGATGAAGTATTTGAAGGTCCAGAGAACTTTACTGTAGATGTCACCGGTCTTAGTGCAGTTCAGGGGGCAGATACTGGCACCGCGACTATTGTGGATGACAATACAGGTCCTGGTCCCGATCCAGACGATGACCGTCCAACAGTTTCAATCAGTGATGCTGGCACGATTAACGAAGGTGATACGGCGAACTTCGTTGTCTCGCTAACTAATGCCTCCGAAGATGACGTTCAGGTAGAACTTGGCCTTAATCTTGGTGATACCGAAGTCGGTGACCTTGGTACACTCGAATACAACACCGGCTCAGGTTGGGTAGCGGTACCAAACGATGGTGTGGTAACTGTACCTGCAGGACTTACAGAGTTTGATGTTCGAATTGCATCGATTGATGATGAAGTGTTTGAAGGTCCAGAGAACTTTACTGTAGATGTCACCGGTCTTGGTGCAGTTCAGGGGGCAGATACTGGCACAGCGACTATTGTGGATGATGGCACCGGTCCAGGCCCAGATCCAGACGACGACCGCCCAACTGTTACATCTATTACCAGTACCACTGTAAATGAAGGCGAAGTCGCGACTTTAGACGTTACCTTAAGTAATGTAAGTACGACCCCTACAGTGGTGAATATGACCCTTGCAGATGGAAGTGCGGAAGGTGGGGAGGATTACACTAATACGCTGGTTACGATTACTTATGAGGACAATACCACTGAAGTTATTAATGTAGAGCCTGACGGTAGTTTTGTTGTAACAGTACCAGCAAACGATTCTGCATATAGCGTCACAATGAGTACGACTGATGACGAGCTTACAGAAAATACAGAAACATTTACCCTATCGGGTGCTACAGATGTTCAAGGTGTCCCGGCAATAGGTACTACGACTATTATCGACAACGATGCCCAACTTGTAGCTTCTATTTCTAACGAACTCATTAATGAAGGCGAAGCAGGAACATTTGATGTAACGCTAAGTAATGCCAGTGATACAGACTCTATAGTCAGCATGACACTCGCTGATGGCACAGCCGACGGTGGCGTGGATTACACCAATACACAGGTGACGATAACTTATGCCGACAGCAGCACCGAAGTTGTAACGGTAAACCCTGATGGCTCGTTTGATGTCACCGTGCCTGCCAACGACACCACATACAGCATTACTGTTAGCACAACGGATGATGACCTGTTCGAAGGCCCAGAGACCTTTACGTTGTCCGGTGCAACTGCTGTACAAACTGCACCAGCAGAAGGTACGGGTACGATTGTTGATGATGGCAGTGGCCCAGGTCCTGATCCAGATGATGACCGTCCGACTGTAGCATCAATTAGCTCAACCACCGTCAACGAAGGCGACCCAGCGACACTTGATGTGACCATGAGTAATGCCAGTACAACAGATACTGTTGTTAGCATGACGCTCGCCGATGGCACCGCAGACGGCGGATTGGATTATACCGATACACAAGTGACGATCACTTATGCGGACAACAGCACTGAAATTGTCGCGGTAAACCCTGACGGCTCATTTGATGTCACCGTGCCTGCCAACGACACCACATACAGCATCACCGTTAGTACAACAGATGATGACTTGTTCGAAGGCCCTGAGACCTTTACGTTGTCCGGTGCAACGGCCGTACAAACTACGCCGGCAGAGGGTACAGGTACGATTGTTGATGATGGCAG
>NZ_JATABF010000097.1:0-2042 GCF_036533715.1 Vibrio sp. M260121
GAGTTGAGGTGTACTTTCCCTGTCGGCTGAACGGTGATAGGAAAGACGTCATAGCCACCTTTGCGCTTTTTGTTTTCACAATATAAGTAGAGAAGCAGGCCCGTTTTGCGCTCTAAGAACCCTAAATTCTCGAAACGGCAAGCAGCCAGTCGTCCAAAAAACCAAGTGTAAACAAGGCCACGCTTTCGGTCGAAGTATATATGCGCTGGCTTTGGAGACTTGATAAAAAACACCGTAAAGAACAAGGTTAGTGACAATGTTACGCCAGCAATAACAGAATCAGAGATTAGAAACTTACGTTGCGTCTCCGTACCATGAGCAAGAACTGCTTTTATATAACCTGTGAGAGAATACTCACCATCACTTTCAAACATTAGTTTGTAGTAATCATAATCCTCTTTGTAAAACTTACTAAACGGTAATCCTTGAGCTTCCATTTCTTGATACTGAGCAAGCCTTTCTTTGCCTGTATGGATAGAAGCTGTGTTTGACCCTACATCATCAATAAAAAGAAACGACAAAACCCAAAGCCCAATAACCAAAGGTAAGAGGAAGGCAAACCGTAAACCGTGCCTTGCATCACGCACCGTTAGGACATCATCGGTCACAGTCATAAAAGGCTCTAACGGATCATGAGCGGGCTTAATCGGCTTAAATTGGGAAGCAAAGGACTTTCGCCATTTACTGAGCCTTTGTGGGTATTGGTATCTAATTAAGAAACCTTGACTGTTTGACCTTTTCATTTTTCGTCCTGTTATATACTGCTTGGCTTATCATCAACCATGCCAAAGTACGTTTTTTCTAACACGCCTTTAGAAGTAAGCATGCGTTTTGGCACTATCACTTCCGGGCTCTGCTGATAATACCAGTGCACATTCAATGCTTCTCCGTGCTCACTTTCCACTTCAACCTCAAAGTTTAGATGCAAGGTGCCATCGATAAGCTCTCTTTTAAAGAAGTCATCGCTGAGCACCGCAGCATTAAGAGCTTGTTGGAACGCCTGTGTGGCTGATTTATTCTCAACGGCATGGTATCTCACCATCTTATTAATCGGTTGCATAATGTCGACTGGTCGCTGCCTAGAGCTGCAAACGGCTCCGACAACATTCGATTCACCAGGCGTAAACCCTGGCAAACGCATACGATAACCGTAGATTTTTCTTGTCGGTGACAACTCTTCTTTAACCCACACTTTGAGCTCAGGGCGCAATAAAAGGTTCATAAACTCTTGTTGCTCAACCTCAAGAGCTAATTGAATCTTTCTATCATCATATTCGGCAGCCGCAATATATAAGCGCTTAGAAATATCAAAATCACCTGCACCATCAAAATACCAAAATGAGTATTTCTCACTCTTGCCCCAAAAGCAGCGAAACAGCAGGTTTTCGAGCGCTGACTTACTGTATTTGAGTTTCATCCCCTCCCCAACGAGTAAGAGCGCAAAACCAATCAAGGCAAAGTAACCGGACTGGATCGTCGCAGAGGAAATACTGCGCATGGTTAAGATAGGGCCAGCAGCAAACATAGAGTAACTTATCATTCTATTGATGTTCGCGTACATCAAGCCTCGATTTCCTGAATCATAGGCGTCTACGGCCTCGGCGGTGGACGACACCAACAGCGCGAGGTTGGACACCGCAATCAAACGAGTTAAGCCTGCCGCGTAGTTCGCGGCTTTCATATGCTCCAGTTTTGTATTTATCTTCGCACTGGCTAATTTAGCCCCACCTTTGGTGGTCGCAGCGAGTGGCTTTGTTGCTTAATTAAGTGATAAGACATGGCTGCCCCATGTTGATTGATACTTAAACAATACTCTGAGTTTCAGGCATACCAAGCCCTGTAATCTTGTTCAACGCTTTGATCATAGCGTAAGTCTCGCCAACCTGAGCGTTGTTCCCACCTAACAACTGTTTTACCCGATACATTGCTGTCTCTGAGAGCGAGCGCTTATGATAACCATACCGCTTTTTCCACTTCTTGTTGGAGCCGTATAGCTTCTGGCAACCTACCGCCAGATTGCGAGGATGTCCTTGTTCCCAGAA
>NZ_JATABF010000098.1:0-2005 GCF_036533715.1 Vibrio sp. M260121
ATGCTGTATCACGCCTCTGGTTTTGGTTTTAAATGAAACCTCAACTTCCTTAGCTCGACGGCTTATACAGGTGTAATGCGGACAAATAAGCGGTATGTTAGCCAGCTTAAATACGGAGTCTAGAAAACCTTGCAGCGCTCTCAATGGCATAGAGAAAACGCGTTTTACCATCAGTGCGGTAGTAATGGCTAGGTCGCTGAATTGACGAGGCCTGCCGCGCTTGTTCTGTGTGCTTTGCTTTCATTCGCTTCCAGAGATCACCCAAAGAAAGATACGCGCCTTGTTTCCACTTCACGAGTCCCTTAAAACCGAGCGCGTTGATATAGAAATCGAGCGAGCGTTCTAAATCACTCACCGCTATCGTAATGTGGTTCAATCCTGTCAGCGTGGTTTATCCTTGATTATCCAACATCGCTATTGTGGCAAACAACCAAGCAGAATTGAATCGACAGATAAAATAAAGCCCAGAACAAATGTCTGGGCTTGGAGGTCACATCACAGGTACAAGTTGGGGTTTATACAAACAACATTCCCCATCCGGACGAGTTTTAAAGCGACGATGCAGCCACATGTACTGCCCAGGGCATGCCATGATCGACTTCTCGACAATCTTATTTACGAACGCTGCCGCTTGGTCTGGATCGTTTTTAGGGAAGCCTTCAACTGGCGCGCTAATGGTTAAAGTGTATTGGCCATTGCTTTCACGAACCATAGTAAATGGCACAATGGCACAATCCGTAGCATCCACTAGCAAACTGGTTCCCGTTGTTGTACAGGCACGCTTTACCGCAAACAAAGGCGCAAACGTCGATCGACGTGTACCATAGTCATGATCCGGTGCGTACCAAACACGCTGGCCTGTCTTCAGTGCTTCCAGCATGCCCTTTACATTTTTACGATCAATCAAAGTACGATTCGAGCGAGAACGTCCTTTGTATTGGAAGTAGTCAAAACATGGGTTGTTGTTTGGGCGGTAAACACCAGAACCCGACTTTTGGATCCCAAACGCTCGCGCACCAAGTTCTAGATTCATGGAATGCACCGCTAACATCAGAACACCTTTACCTTTTTGTTCTAACGCTTCGATATGTTCCATCCCCTCAATGTTGACGTGCTTACTGACACGTTTGTCTGACCAAAACCACGCCATCGCGGTTTCAAACAGTGCGATACCCGCGTTATCGATGTTTTCTTTTATTATCGCCTCACGCTCTTGGTCGCTCATGTCTGGAAAACACAGCTCTAAATTACGTTTGATCGTGACTTGTCGTTTTTTCATTAATCGCATCGCAATACGACCAATTCCGCTTCCGAGCGCGAGTTGTACACGAAATGGAAGGAGGCTAAGAAGGTACATGATGCTAATTATGATCAATGTGCCCCAGTAGCGAGGTGCCAAAAATTCTGCCTTGAATTTTGGTGCTTTGTGCTTATTCATGAGTGTGTCATCAGACGAATTCGTCTATAAAAATCCTTAAAAACAACGATAAATACGAAAAGTTATTATCATTGACTGTGCTTATTAAAAACTAAAGCGCGCGGAGTGTAGGCCTCTTTGACACGCTACACAATAAGAACTTTCGGAGATTGCGGGCGACTTTATCAAATATAAGAAAAATGCCGTGATTTTCTCCGAATTGTAGTAAAAATGCGGCTTAATGTACTGACGGCAAGCCGTAATTCCGCCACAGCGAATAATTGCGTTTCGAGATATGAATTTTGAAAGAGTGAGCGACCCGAGAGTATCTCTCTCGTCTATCGCCCTATAAAAGGAAACGAAAAAGGGAGCGAAAGACTCTAATGCCGATCAGTTAAGACTTTAATCGGCAGATCAGTTGAATGATCCTACCTGTATATAAAAATCCGATAGACCCTGTTTATCGGATTTTTTATGCACGTTTCTCAAGCCCTCGACATCATCAACAGTTATAAACCCAATCAAGTTGAAACACTCGCTGACCTCCTGCCCATTGAACTTATTAATAGTGCTTACGAACTTACTGAT
>NZ_JATABF010000099.1:0-1995 GCF_036533715.1 Vibrio sp. M260121
TCACAATAATTAAGAGTAACAAGGAACTATCGCTATTCTAGTGTAGGGCAGATTATGCAAAAATACACATAACGCCCTGTTAAGGTGTGAGCAACGCAATAACGAAGCTACCGCATGCCACCTTAAACACAAAACGCAACGCATAGTGAAAATGCCAAGCGTTGGGAATCACTCTTAAATGCTTTGTTATGCAACACTTACATGTCAGCAACCGATTCGTAGAATGCTAATACGTCAAATGGCTTACTGAAAAAACTGCTGTTTGTTAAAAACGTTTTGATTTCCCCACTTAAAGCATCAAATTTAGCTTGCGACTCTGTATTAAAAGGAAATGTCATCTTCTCCATCGCTTCAACTAATTCCAAAGTACTCTGACGCTTAGCATTGTTTTTTGCAATAAGCATACTGTACGCCAGTTCTTTTTTTTCGCTAAAGCTACAGCGTTCAATCGCTAAATAATTAATATGAGCTAATACCGGAGTAAGTTCCTCAAGTCTTTGCTTTGCAAATTTTAAGGTCTCTTCATCGGCTTTATTTTTCATTGAGTTCTTACTACAAACGGCTATCCGAGAACCCAAAGCATCTATTGAGTTATTTAAGTCAGTGAATAGCTTATCTTCAACACTTTGACCTGCGTTGGAAATAATTGAAAATACCATCAAAAAAAATGTAAGAGCTATTCTCATAATTTACACCCATCAGATATAGCTTTCCAAAACCTGTACTGCTTTCTGTCTGTTACATGCTCTAAGGCTTGTTCCGTGGCGATGTTTTCAATTTGTCTAAGCTTAATTACGGTAAGAGCGCTGTAGGATTTGAAGTAATACTCCCAGTTTGCTTGGGTTATATTCCACGCAGTTTGTCCTACATCAGAAGAAACACCTCTACCGACTGCGATACTAACATCTCGTGCTTTATGCATAGTATCGCTTGCTGGAATTGCAGAGATAGCTTTGGTTACACCACTACTCCCTGCTCCTTTGACTACATTTCCACCAAAGATATTAATTAAGTTTCCAAGTGAGATAAAGAATTGCGCACTTTTCTCCAATTCATGTAGTTCATTTATTCGGTCTATCGCGGCTAAGCTTTTATCATCGAAAACAACACCGACAATTGCTGGACACTTTTCCATGTTTTACTCCCTCCATATGAATAGTGAAGCACATCTTACAACAGTAGAAAGTTAAAACTTGTAGCATATGTGTGAATAGGGACGAAATTCGAAATGTTCGTGTTGCATAACGCCCTGTTAAGGGGTGAGCAACGCAATACCGAAGTCGCCGCATACCGCCTTAAACACTAAAACCAACGCATGATGAAAATGCCACGCGTTGCGAATCCCTCTTGAACAGTTTGTTAGGTTTTGGGCTTATTCTCCCAATGAACCCCAGTCTGTTAGATTTAATTGCTTGCGTCTAATGTAGTAGAAGGTTGCCATAACTAAACCAAACAATGCGCCAGTAAGTAACGAGATATAAACTCCTTCTAAAACTGGTTTACCTAGTTCGTTCCACACAAGAAACCATTGGAAGATTCCCCAAACAGGAGCAAAGAAAACCACACAAAGCATAACGTTTGCGAACAAACTCTGATAATAAGGCGGCGGAAAACATAGTCCAAGTTTACGTAACAACTTTACAAGTGGAGGATTGTAGTTCGACTTCCAAACACCTTTGTCACTTAATTCTTTGTGCGCAAGTTGTAGCTTCGTTTCATAATCCATGATCCAAAATCCTCGAATTCGATGTTTCCCGAGGAGAAACCTAACGCCCTGTTAAGGGGTGAGCAACGCAATACTGAAGCCGCTGCAAACCGCCTTAAACACTAAACCCAACGCATAGTGAAATGCCACGCGTTGCGAATCCCTCTTGAACAGTTTGTTATGTGTTGTTGCTGGAACTATGCGCCTTACTCACGGAATATGGCGACAATTTCACTTTTTTTCAGAAACCAACTCACTCTGTTACTTCCCTTTTTAAAAGTGATATTACT
>NZ_JATABF010000100.1:0-1574 GCF_036533715.1 Vibrio sp. M260121
AGACAGTTCCATTCAATTATCCGACCCAACGGAGGCGAAACATCTATGGCTGTTCTAACAGACGTGGAGCGCGCTGAAAAAGACAACCTGACCAAAATGGAGCGCCTCGAAAATGAGGCGCTTTCTTTTACGGCCAATAAATTGTCCAGTGCAATCACTCATGCCATCAAAAGTGGCAATGACGACATCGATGCGTTCATGAGCGCATACACGGCAACGTATACTAACTCGATGATGGTGAGTTGGTTGCTGGGCCAAGTGCATATCATCAAACAAATCGATGCCAACATCGAGCTGGCCAACGCACCCATTATCCTTGCCGTTGACCCTGTACCATTTCAAGAAGCCATTGATGCGCTGTCGTCAATGATACCTGCAGACAGCAAAACCTATCGCCAAACCGAAGCGTCCATGAAGCTGCGCGCTTTTACTATTGCCAATGTATCGAGCCTTGATGCCGTAAATCGAGTGAAAAAGCTTTATGAAGATGCATTAAACGAAGGTCAAAGCCGTTCAGAGGTGCTTCGCAACCTGGATGCGTATCTTGAGCAAATCGGCATTGCGCAGGCGAATCCGTACTGGCTTGAGCTGCATTATCGCAACAACATGATGACCGCTTACAACGCAGGTCGATGGACACAGATTGCGGATAATGATTTGGTTGAGTTCCTGGTCTACACATCGGTTATGGATGATGGCACAACCAAACTCTGTAGAGAACTGGACGGTGTGGCCAAACCGAAGAACGATGAGTTTTGGATTGAGTTCTATCCGCCCAATCATCATAAGTGCCGAGGCACGGTATCGGTACTGACTAGAGAGCAGTATGACAAACTGCCATCAAGTAAGAAGTCGCAATACACCAAAATCACTGTTAACTCGATGCACGAAGACGACACGTTTTCTAAAGAGCATCAGTTTAGAAGCTCGCCCCTTGTATCGATGCAAGCCTTGCCAGAGTCCTTGGCTGCCAGTGCTCAAGAGTACGGTCTCATCAACAAAGTACTGAGCTACTCATATGAACAAAGCAAGTCAGTTATCCAGGAACAAATCAATCAAGCTGCAAAAAACAGAGTCTCCACTGCTGTTCTCGACAAGGCAATCCAAGAAACACCAGAGCTCAATCCATTCAAAGAAAAATTAGCCGGCACAAACCTTGATGATGCGGATGGAATTTTGTTTGGGTTTGATGAACTCGATGGCGGCGAGTGGCTGCCAACGCTGCAGTACCTGGTTGCGCTCGATGACAAACGCACGGCAGTAATGCTTATGGCGGCATTTGATAAAGCTGAGGTCTATACCGTGAAACACTTAACCAACAATGAGCTTGCAAAGCTGCAGGCTGAGTTTATCCAGTTGGAGAGTAAATAGTGAAAGACAAAATTTATACGGCGCGCGTACCGCTTTATCACGTGAAGTTTGCCTGGTCTAATTCCATTAAGGCACTTGAAAAGGAGTTCGACATCAAGCCTAACGATGATGATGTCTATGACGATTACAGCGCTTTTGTAACGCGCCGTGATAACACAATCATCATGTGGCTGCCTCATGATAAGAATTATACTGTAGCCACC
>NZ_JATABF010000101.1:0-1693 GCF_036533715.1 Vibrio sp. M260121
TTAAATTGAAGAGTTTGATCATGGCTCAGATTGAACGCTGGCGGCAGGCCTAACACATGCAAGTCGAGCGGAAACGAGTTATCTGAACCTTCGGGGAACGATAACGGCGTCGAGCGGCGGACGGGTGAGTAATGCCTAGGAAATTGCCCTGATGTGGGGGATAACCATTGGAAACGATGGCTAATACCGCATAATGCCTACGGGCCAAAGAGGGGGACCTTCGGGCCTCTCGCGTCAGGATATGCCTAGGTGGGATTAGCTAGTTGGTGAGGTAATGGCTCACCAAGGCGACGATCCCTAGCTGGTCTGAGAGGATGATCAGCCACACTGGAACTGAGACACGGTCCAGACTCCTACGGGAGGCAGCAGTGGGGAATATTGCACAATGGGCGCAAGCCTGATGCAGCCATGCCGCGTGTGTGAAGAAGGCCTTCGGGTTGTAAAGCACTTTCAGTCGTGAGGAAGGTGGTAGTGTTAATAGCACTATCATTTGACGTTAGCGACAGAAGAAGCACCGGCTAACTCCGTGCCAGCAGCCGCGGTAATACGGAGGGTGCGAGCGTTAATCGGAATTACTGGGCGTAAAGCGCATGCAGGTGGTTTGTTAAGTCAGATGTGAAAGCCCGGGGCTCAACCTCGGAATAGCATTTGAAACTGGCAGACTAGAGTACTGTAGAGGGGGGTAGAATTTCAGGTGTAGCGGTGAAATGCGTAGAGATCTGAAGGAATACCGGTGGCGAAGGCGGCCCCCTGGACAGATACTGACACTCAGATGCGAAAGCGTGGGGAGCAAACAGGATTAGATACCCTGGTAGTCCACGCCGTAAACGATGTCTACTTGGAGGTTGTGGCCTTGAGCCGTGGCTTTCGGAGCTAACGCGTTAAGTAGACCGCCTGGGGAGTACGGTCGCAAGATTAAAACTCAAATGAATTGACGGGGGCCCGCACAAGCGGTGGAGCATGTGGTTTAATTCGATGCAACGCGAAGAACCTTACCTACTCTTGACATCCAGAGAACTTTCCAGAGATGGATTGGTGCCTTCGGGAACTCTGAGACAGGTGCTGCATGGCTGTCGTCAGCTCGTGTTGTGAAATGTTGGGTTAAGTCCCGCAACGAGCGCAACCCTTATCCTTGTTTGCCAGCGAGTAATGTCGGGAACTCCAGGGAGACTGCCGGTGATAAACCGGAGGAAGGTGGGGACGACGTCAAGTCATCATGGCCCTTACGAGTAGGGCTACACACGTGCTACAATGGCGCATACAGAGGGCGGCCAACTTGCGAGAGTGAGCGAATCCCAAAAAGTGCGTCGTAGTCCGGATTGGAGTCTGCAACTCGACTCCATGAAGTCGGAATCGCTAGTAATCGTGGATCAGAATGCCACGGTGAATACGTTCCCGGGCCTTGTACACACCGCCCGTCACACCATGGGAGTGGGCTGCAAAAGAAGTAGGTAGTTTAACCTTCGGGAGGACGCTTACCACTTTGTGGTTCATGACTGGGGTGAAGTCGTAACAAGGTAGCGCTAGGGGAACCTGGCGCTGGATCACCTCCTTAAACGATCCGCCCTTTCACGGCGGTAACAGGGGTTCGACTCCCCTACGGGATACCATTGGGTCGTTAGCTCAGTTGGTAGAGCAGTTGACTTTTAATCAATTGGTCGCAGGTTCGAATCCTGCACGACCCACCATTCTT
>NZ_JATABF010000102.1:0-1473 GCF_036533715.1 Vibrio sp. M260121
ATAGAGAGTACGTCACAACAAGAACAGAGGCTGAAACATTGCTTTCTTTTGAGGGAAATGTATTTGGTGTAAATGGTGAAGTTGCCACAGAATCTGACTTGGTTATCGACAATATAAACTCATTAGAGATTGATAAGAAAAATATTATTTTAAATATAGTAAATAACTATATTTCTATAAACAAGGCGAAGATAGATGAGCATCCAAATAATATTCTTGTTAGATACTTAAATTCGATGTACAGCACTTTTACTTATGAGTATCGACTATCAAATGTAGAAGTTGTTTCAGATGTTGTAAAAGGCGAAGTATTGGTATACGTCGCTTACACATCTAAACCAAGCAATTGGCCTAAAGGTCAGCCTTGGTCTGAAGATTATGAAGATTTAACGAAATGGGAATACAGTCAGCCATACAAGTTCAGTGTCAACTGGAAAGAGAAGTACGATGAAGAGCAAGGAGATAAAGAACTTGGTTCTACGGGCTACACTTTAACTCAAATTGAAGAGGCAGCGAAAACTTACCTGCAAGTAACGAGTTTTAATAAAGCTAGCACGAATAATAGATATGGGAAACTACTATATAGCTACATTGACCTTGACACTGTAGATGTTTTCAAAGAACCGGATTCAGACACTATAACCATAAGATATGTACAGCGTGATAAGTTTCTTGTTACTTACTATAAGAGGTTTGAATATGAAGAGAAGCAATATCTAACAAAAAAAGTTAATTTAACTCAGTTAATAAAATACTTACCTGTTGATTATCTAGGTTCAAATCTAACTGCAACGGTAAACAGTTCAAACCTGCGAGCTGCGATATCTAATTATCTACGAACAATTCCTACTACTGTTGACTATCCTAAAAATCCATACCGTGGGATGGGATGGGATGTTAAGGAATTCGATAGAACAACCTATCGTTCTCACAAAGTAGTTGGGAACAACGTCGAGATAGAATACACAAGGATCGTTAGAACATATGGTTGTATTAGCTATGCTGGTTGCGGTTGGGCGAATAGAGCTATTTATGAGAAAACCAAATTAACGAAAAACCAGCTCAGTCATTACCTATAAAAGACGTTATATAGTTACTTCCTCCCTTTGACTAAGGGAGGAAGCTTTAATGCTATTTATCATTTATCTCTATTCAATACTACTTATATGGAAAGGTTAATTAATAAATAACTCAGCCCCTTTTGGTGCTTTGATGTAATTGATAAGAGTCACAGAAATTATTCGATGTGACATAAAAAAGGCTTAATATGGAAACGAAGTCGGTTCGCAAATCCGCAAAAATTGCAGTTTTCTCGCTCGTTTCTGCGAGTTTGTTATCAAGCCATGCATTTGCATCAAGTTATGGCCTGTCAAGCAGAACCGATACTCAGGTGCGTCAGAGTTCCTCAAGCAACTTTGATGTTCTGGTGCCTGCGAAAGCGAAAAATGGCATTTCCTACAATGTATTCAGTAA
>NZ_JATABF010000103.1:0-1291 GCF_036533715.1 Vibrio sp. M260121
TGACCCGTCCTGATATGGGTTGACACTTTTTAGTTAAAACGCTCGATGTACTTCATCGGGCGTTTTGTATTTTAGCGCTGTATGAGGCCTCATCTGATTATAGATTTCTACAGACTCTGCGACCATTTTTCTCGCCTGAACTATATCTTTAGGCTTTCGCAAGAGGTATTCCATTTTCAAAATGCCATTTACTCTCTCTGCCAACGCATTCTGGTAACAGTCATACCCATCCGTCATTGAACACACTACCTTGTGCTTAGCATGTAAGTCTTGGTATTCCTTTGAGCAGTACTGGGAACCTCTATCTGAATGATGGATTAAGCTTCCTTTACTTCGACGTTTTCGCAAAGCGCTTATAAAAGCTTGTTTTACAGCGCTCGTCTGCATGTTGTCATCCACACTGTAACCGACGATTTTCCTAGAATACGCATCGGTTATCAGGCTGACATAACTATTCCCTTCATGAGTAGGAAGATAGGTAATATCAGCGACCCACAACTCTTCTGGCCTCTTTGGTTTAAAACCATCCTTTATTCGATTTGGGTGGCAGTAAAACCGATGGTGGCTATCTGTTGTTCGGTGGTAAGCACGCTTGGTTTTCACCAGGAGGCGATGATGTTTAAGCAGTGAAAAAAGATAGTCCCTGCCAACAGTCATTCCTGCCTGTTCCATCAGATGCTTCAGCTTTCTAGCTCCTATGCGAGCTTGTTTGATACGAATCTTACGAACAAAACTCAGAAGTACCTCATCACGCCGCAACTTACGAGCTTCAGTGGAGCATTGCTTGTAATAGGCTTGCCTAGTGATATTTACGATTTTGCAAAATTTAGTCACGGTAAGCAGCGCTATGCTTTGCTCTTGGACGACGCACCTTTGTGCTTTTTTACGACTCGAACACCGTAGTCTCGTTCCATAACTTTGACCACTTCTTCAAAGAAGTCGGCTCTTAGCTTGGTATCTTCGAGCTGCTTTTCCAGCTCTTTGATACGTTGCTCTGGAGTAGGTGGTGAATTGAGTTCAGACATAGGCAACCCTTTTTTCAAGAATCGAGGAGTGCCCCTAGACCAATCAAGTCGACCGTGTTTTCGGAGCCACACTAATACTGTAGAACAACCTTGTATGCCGTATTTCTCTTGAGCTTGTTTATAAGTCAGTTCGCCTCTTTCAACTTGGTCAACAACATCCAATTTAAAAGCGAGGGAATAATCGCATTGAGTTCGTCTAGTTATTGATTTCATAACACTCTCCAATTTTCTGGTTGGGAAGTGTCAACCTTATTTAGGATGGGTCA
>NZ_JATABF010000104.1:0-1253 GCF_036533715.1 Vibrio sp. M260121
TGATATGACCCCAATAAAGTAGACACTCAATATTGGAATTTGAGTGCGATGAAAGTAAAAACTGTCCGAAAACATTCAGAAGGTTTCAAGAAACAAGCTGTACAGCAATCTTTAGATTCTCCTGATACCGTAAAATCAGTGGCGAAGTCGTTAGGTATTTCCCCGAGTTTACTGTCGAAATGGAGGGCTGAAATGACCTCTCAAAAACATACATCACCTACTCTTCCCAACGTGGGACCAGAAAAATCCGTACTCCAACTAGAAAAAGAAATTCGAAGGTTGAAAAAGCGTCTGGAAATGGCTGAGATGGAGAACGAATTCTTAAAGGAAGAGAAAGCTTACTTCAACAGCCTAAAAGAATAAGATTTGAATACATTCTAAAATACACGAGTGTCAGGCGACCAGTAGTAAGGCTGTGCCAATGGCTAGGTGTTTCTCCAGCTGGCTACTATAAGTGGCTCCATCGAAAGCCAAGTGAACGCGAACAAAGAAACGAAAGTTTGCTCGACTTTTTAAAAAAGGAAAGTGATAGGCAGCATTGTATCCCCGGCTATCGAAAGTTGTGGGAAGCTGCGGTTGCTTTCGGTTTTATTTGCAATAAGAAGCGAGTTCAACGGCTATTACAGTTAGTAGGTTATCGTTCTAAAGCGAGTAAAAAGCGCCATGGTCGAGCTCCTAGACAGAAAACACTGATGCCTGCGTACAATCTTCTTAATCGCCAATTTGACGTGAGTAAACCAAATCAAGTTTGGGCTTCTGATATAACTCAAGTTCGATGTAAGGAAGGTTGGAACTACCTTTGTGTTATATTGGATTTGTATTCGAGGAAGGTGGTGGGGTGGTCTATAAGTCGCATAAACAATGCTTATTTAGTGCTAAAAGCCTTGAACAAAGCATGGAAGAGTCGTCTACCGGATGGAAGGGAGTTAATGTTTCACTCGGATCAAGGTGTTCAATATCGAGCGATAGAAACCTTACGATGGCTCAGGAAAAAGGCGATTACCGTGAGTATGTCACGTAAAGGAAACTGTTGGGATAACGCTTGTTCAGAAAGTTTCTTTGCTCAATACAAAAAAGAGTGGATTAGCAATTTAGGAGAGATATCTCGTCAGGAAATGACAATGCAAAGCCGACTTTATATCGATACATATTACAATCCGGTAAGAAGACATGGGACTCTAGGTGGAGTGAGCCCCATAGACTTTGAGCTAATGAATTAACCCCCTGTGTCTACTTTTAAGGGGTCATTCCAC
>NZ_JATABF010000105.1:0-1167 GCF_036533715.1 Vibrio sp. M260121
GAAAGGGATAATAATTATTTCTTCGCTCAAGTGTTTAACTTTATGGACAACGGAAAGAGCGCGGTAATAACCGGCAAGAGCTTCCATCGACCAGAATCGAAAACGTACTTTTTCATCGATAAAAGACCAGAGCCATTTGAAGAGCGCTTAGAAAAACTTCTCGAACATGAACACGTGTTACCTGATCTGTATGAAAATCTTAAGGTCGTGAATTAAAGCGCCTTAACTAAATCAAGGCCAGCAAATCTGCCGGCCTAAAGTACGTAAGTTGAAAATGAAAAGGTCAAACAATCAAGGTTTCTTAATTAGATACCAATACCCACAGAGGCTCAGTAAATGGCGAAAGTCCTTTGCTTCCCAATTTAAGCCGATTAAGCCCGCTCATGATCCGTTAGAGCCTTTTATGACGGTAACTGATGATGTCCTCACTGTGCGTGATGCAAGACACGGTTTACGGTTTGCGTACCTTTTACCTTTGGTTATTGGACTATGGTTTTTGGCTTTTGTTTTTGTCGATAAGTTAGGACCTAATTCAGCTTCTCTAATCACTGCAAAGGAGAGAGTTATCGAGTATCAGGCTCAAAAGGCGAGAGGTGAGCCATTTGATTCTTTTGATAGAAAATGGTTTCAATATTATCGAGCTTGGTTCGATGAGAAAGGAGAATATTCTTTAATTAATTACAGTAGAGCCGTATTTAAGTATGGTACAAAAAATAAGCGAAAATCATTTGTGTCTGAGCTTATTATTGCTAGTGTGACATTGTCATTAACATTATTCTTTACTGTGTTTTTTATCAAGTCTCCAAAGCCAGCGCATATATACTTCGATCGAAAGCGTGGCCTTGTTTACACTTGGTTTTTTGGACGACTGGCTGCTTGCCGTTTTGAGAATTTAGGGTTCTTGGAGCGCAAAACGGGACTGCTTCTCTACTTATATTGTGAAAACAAAAAGCATAAAGGTGGCTATGACGTCTTTCCTATCACCGTTCAGCCGACAGGGAAAGTACACCTCAACTCAGAAAGGGATAATAATTATTTCTTCGCTCAAGTGTTTAACTTTATGGACAACGGAAAGAGCGCGGTAATAACCGGCAAGAGCTTCCATCGACCAGAATCGAAAACGTACTTTTTCATCGATAAAAGACCAGAGCCATTTGAAGAGCGCTT
>NZ_JATABF010000106.1:0-1054 GCF_036533715.1 Vibrio sp. M260121
GGCTTTGTTGCGTAATTCGATGGAACTAAATCAAGAAACTACGATCTGAGCGGCTACGCCCATCAATCGTCGTAGCCTCATGCCTAAACCTCGTTACAAAACAACTAACTGGAAGCAGTACAATAAATCCTTAATCAACCGTGGTTCTCTGACCTTTTGGATTGATGAGGAAGCGATAGCTGAGTGGAAGCAAAACAAACAAGGCAAGCGTGGTAGACCTCGCCGATTCAGCGACTTAGCCATTACTACCGCACTGATGGTGAAACGCGTTTTCTCTATGCCCTTGAGAGCGCTGCAAGGTTTTCTAGACTCCGTATTTAAGCTGGCTAACATCCCGCTTGTTTGCCCGCACTACACCTGTATAAGCCGCCGAGCTAAGGAAGTTGAAGTTTCATTTAAAACCAAAACCAGAGGAGCAATACAACATCTGGCCATTGATGCCACTGGCCTCAAGGTTTATGGCGAAGGTGAATGGAAGGTCAAGAAGCATGGAACTGATGGGAAGCGAAGAGTCTGGCGTAAGCTGCATATCGCGGTAGATACAAGCACCCACGAAATAGTCGCAGCAGAGCTGAGCTTATCTAACGTAACTGATGCCGAAGTGCTCCCCAACTTACTCAAGCAAACACGTCGTAAAATCATTGAGATATCAGGCGATGGCGCTTATGACACAAGGAATTGCCATGATGCCATACGGATCAAGCGAGCTGTTCCGCTCATCCCGCCAAGAGAAGGAGCAGCCTTCTGGGAACAAGGGCATCCTCGTAACTTAGCGGTAGGTTGCCAGAAGCTCTACGGCTCCAACAAGAAGTGGAAAAAGCGGTATGGCTATCATAAGCGCTCTCTGTCAGAGACCGCAATGTACCGAGTAAAACAGTTGCTAGGTGGGAAATTAAGTCTAAGAAATTACAACGCTCAGGTTGGCGAGACTTACGCCATGATCAAAGCACTGAACAAACTTACAGGGCTTGGTATGCCTGAAACTCAGTATATTGTATAACAGTCGCTCAACTTTAGGAGGTTTGGTTTCTCGTCTGAATTACGCAACAAAGCC
>NZ_JATABF010000107.1:0-926 GCF_036533715.1 Vibrio sp. M260121
CTCGACATTCGATGCGTTGGTCCCCTTCACCACTACGGTGTAGGTGCCATTTGTCTCACCACTGATGTCCATTGCGTTGCTCGTCCAAGCACCGCCGTTTTGCACTGTGGCATTACTGCTCACGATAACCGTTTCACTGCCTTGCGCTTTGATTTCTACGCTTACCATTTGACCATCAAAGCGAGTTGACGTACCCGCAATCTGTAATGAGGCCGCGTTGGTGCCATCCACATTACCAACAGGCGTGATCGCCAAGGTTGGGGTGATTGGCATCGAGTGGCTGCTGTCTTCTGCGCCTGTATTCCCTGATAGGTCTTGGTAGTCTTTGACCACCAGGCCTACAGTCAGCTCTGATGACACAGGCACAACAACGTCACCAGTCCAGACTTTCGCATCCCCTGTCTTGGTCAGCGTGATGGCGGAACCACCCAGCTCAGCACTCGCTGTTTGTAGCGCTTTATCGAACTCCAGTGTGACCGCGACACTTTGCCCTTCCAACTGGTGCGTTGGATTGAAGGTTGCGCTGGTCAAGCTTGGCAGTGCCTGCGACAGCGTGAAGGTGCTCGTTTCTGTGGCCTCGACATTCGATGCGTTGGTCCCCTTCACCACTACGGTGTAGGTGCCATTTGTCTCACCACTGATGTCCATTGCGTTGCTCGTCCAAGCACCGCCGTTTTGCACTGTGGCATTGCTGCTCACGATAGGCGTTTCACTGCCTTGCGCTTTGATTTCTACGCTCACCGTTTGGCCATCAAAGCGAGTTGACGTCCCCGCAATCTGCAATGAGGCCGCGTTGGTGCCATCCACATTACCAACAGGCGTGATCGCCAAGGTTGGGGTGATTGGCATCGAGTGGCTGCTGTCTTCTGCGCCTGTATTCCCTGATAGGTCTTGGTAGTCTTTGACCACCAAGCCTACAGTCAGCT
>NZ_JATABF010000108.1:0-909 GCF_036533715.1 Vibrio sp. M260121
GCCTGTCTCTTGATCACAAGTCTAGTGATCAAGAGACATTGCGAGTTCGTAGCCTTCAAGGATGGTTTGCAGTTTAAACCATCCTTCCCAAAGCACCTTTATTGAAGCTCTACCCGTCCTCTTGGTATCTTTCCAACCGCCTAATTTAGCGAGATTTTTGTACGCCCAGCCCATATCCGGCGTTTCTTTAGGCAACGTCTTACTTTCTAGTTTCAACCACAGTAGCTTCCAAGCTTTCGTGCCTAAAACCTTTTCACAACTTTCTGTTGATAGCTCATCAACTTCTTTAATGAAGCGTAACGCCAATAAACGAGTCGCTACAAAGGCATAGATGACACTTAACCTCTCTAGGTTACTTTTACTTTGTAGCCTGAGTGACTCCACATCCGTACCTTCACTTTTCCAGACTTTATGGAAGTCTTCAATCAGCCATCGGCGCTCGTAATAACCGATAATTCTCATGGCATCTTCAACGTTGTTTATTGGCTCTGACGTCAAGAGGTGCCACGCTAACTTGTCTTTTGATGTTCCTTGCTCAAGGCAACCAACATAATAAACAGGTATGCCTGCGTGCTCTTTTTTATTTGCCGGAGCCTTTAATGTCACCTGACCATATTTAACATCAAGCTTTACATCTCTCGCTTTTCTCCCTCCTTTTTGGGGGATGGTAAGCTCCTTTGTTTCGACACTTGGTAACGCTTGCGCATAGTCGTAAAGCTTTTGATGATGGGCTTCTAGACAACGACTTTGCATTGAGCGAACGACAAAGCGCTGTTGATGTTGACGTTTATAAGTCAAGTATTCGAATAGGTCAGCTTCTCGGTCACAGACCGAGATAACATCTAACATTTTATCCCCTAGGCGTTCAACGACACGGCGAGAAGCTTGCTCCCATTTGTAACTTTCTTT
>NZ_JATABF010000109.1:0-829 GCF_036533715.1 Vibrio sp. M260121
GCAATACTACTTGAGTTTGGACTGAGTTTTCCTAAAGGCCATGCCAAGATGAAAGCGCTATTTCAGTGGCTGGCCGAGCAAGATATAAAGTTACCGCAGAGTCTGGTCGCAGAGTTGCTCTCGATTCATGAGCACTATAAATACCTAAATGAGCAAGTATCTACTCAAGATAGAAAACTGAAAGCGATTACTGAAAATAATGAAAATGCTGAACTTTTGAAGAGTATTCCTGGTATTGGTGATTTAACAGCAACGCTATGTGTGGCCAATATCAGTTCTCCTTCAAACTTTGGTGGAGGTCGCGAGATGGCCGCATGGCTAGGACTCGTTCCAAGGCAGTATTCAACGGGTGGC
This sequence comes from Vibrio sp. M260121, assembly GCF_036533715.1. Taxonomy (NCBI): domain Bacteria; kingdom Pseudomonadati; phylum Pseudomonadota; class Gammaproteobacteria; order Vibrionales; family Vibrionaceae; genus Vibrio; species Vibrio sp. M260121. Next base: position 355 of record NZ_JATABF010000109.1, read on the forward strand.
AAATCAAAGTTATTAGGCATGAGTAAACGAGGGAACAAACACCTTCGCGCTCTATTTATACATGGAGCGAGGTCCGTGCTATCTAGGATAGAAACAACAGGAAAAGTGTTCGGAGATTGGTTAGTCAATTTACGAGCAACAAAGCCGTTTAATGTAGTGGTAGTCGCACTTGCCAATAAGCTAGCAAGAATAGCTTGGGCGGTGTTGTACCACCGCCAAGCTTTTAAGGCTGTATAGCCATAACCAAGTTTGCAACGCCAATGAACGTGATGACAACAACGGTCGATCGGCCAGATTAGTAACCTGATATAAAAAATAGCACCTAGTTGCTTTGGGGCTTTTAAGGATAATCTGGCGCGGATATCATCGTGGAGCGGGGAAGTTAATGTTCCCAACGAGGACTCCGAATACATTAGCGCAAACCAACTCCGTTATTACTAAATTGTAGTTGCAATAACGGGGCGGACCATACATT
>NZ_JATABF010000110.1:0-805 GCF_036533715.1 Vibrio sp. M260121
GAACCTTTCGAATCTCTTTCCCCACTATCTATAACAACCTCTTTCTCTTCAGACATAACACACCTCTCGTCGTCACAATAATTAAGAGTAACAAGGAACTATCGCTATTCTAGTGTAGGGCAGATTATGCAAAAATACACATAACGCCCAATTAAGGGGTGAACAACGCCTCCACCCAAACCTAAAGTATTGTGCCATAAACACCAAAATTGAAGTAGAAGCAAAAGTGCCAAGCGTTGTGAATCCCTCTTAAATTGCTTGTTATAGCTCAAGCGTAAACGTATTGCTCAACTCTCTTACCCCGGTCATCAACTGTAACGGCTTTAACATACACCTGATGATTTTCAGCCATGTAGACTTGGAGATAAAACTCTTTAAGGCGATCTAAGGAAACATTGTGACTAGCTGCATGTTTAGGAAGCCATTCTCGGTAGTAACCTATTGATTTTCTAATTCTCGGAGTAAGCCTAAACAACTCCTCTGTACGAACTGGAACCCAAGAAATCTGAACTGGCTTACCTTTGTTCAGGCGAGCTAAAGTATATAAATCTTCAAATATAAATGCGTCATCAACATAGTTGCACCCACCAACAAATGAGTGAGTGAAGTTGTGAGCCATTGATTTAATTAACTTATACTTCATGCTGTCCCTGAGCTATAACGCCCAATTAAGGGGTGAACAACGCCTCCACCCAAACCTAAGCCATTGTGCCATAAACACTAAATTTGAAGTAGAAGCAAAAATGCCAAGCGTTGTGAATCCCTCTTAAATTGCTTGTTAGGTGCGTAGCCAAAGTTGGTAAAA
>NZ_JATABF010000111.1:0-800 GCF_036533715.1 Vibrio sp. M260121
GTCCGCCTCACTCTCAAGCCCTACGCTTAGAGTAGGCTATCAGAACGAGGTGAACCATATGTCTACTATCCACATTTTAGGTATCGATTTAGGTAAGCACTGCTTTCATGCGGTTGGCAATAATCACTCTGGCAAAGAAGTTATTCGCCGTAAGTTTAATCGAAGCCAACTACTCCGTTTCTTATCTGTACTTGAACCTACCATCATCGCTTTTGAAGCCTGTGGTGGTGCTCACTGGCTTGCGAGAAAGTGTGAAGCCTATGGGCATCGAGTTCGACTTATCCCGCCTCAATATGTAAAACCTTACGTCAAAGGTAATAAGAACGACTTTATTGATGCTGCTGCGATAGCAGAAGCAGCGAGTCGACCAAGCATGAGATTTGTTTCTGCCAAGTCAGAGGAAGCTCAAGTAATCGCGGCTATCCATCGAGTAAGAGATGGTTATATCAAAGAGCGAACGGCTTGTATGAGCCGAATTGGAGCAATACTACTTGAGTTTGGACTGAGTTTTCCTAAAGGCCATGCCAAGATGAAAGCGCTATTTCAGTGGCTGGCCGAGCAAGATATAAAGTTACCGCAGAGCCTGGTCGCAGAGTTGCTCTCGATTCATGAGCACTATAAATACCTAAATGAGCAAGTATCGACTCAAGATAGAAAACTGAAAGTGATTACTGAAAATAATGAAAATGCTGAACTTTTGAAGAGTATTCCTGGTATTGGTGATTTAACAGCAACGCTATGTGTGGCCAATATCAGTTCTCCTTCAAACTTTGGTGGAGGTCGCGAGATGGCCGCATGGC
>NZ_JATABF010000112.1:0-788 GCF_036533715.1 Vibrio sp. M260121
AGCGCTTCAATCATGGCTTTCAAGCCTTTGATGCCCACATCCTCACTCAATATCGTACCACCTGCCGCTTCGAGGATGGGCTTGACCACTCCTGGCGCTTTTTCCATCACAGGAACTAAGCTCTGCATGAATGCGGCATAGGCTTCATCGGTTCCTTGACCTGTATTTACCGCATGGCGCATTCTCAGTGCTGCCGTTCGCACGTTGTTACGCTCTTGGTCATCAGTGATAGCTTCAATTGCACCAACGGTATTACCACCCCCGACAAGTTTAGTGAATTCGCCTTGGTCACTAAATCGAGCTTGGAAGGTTTCTTTTAGGCTGTCACCCAGCTTGTCGTAATTCCATACGCCAGCCTGGCGACCTGCAGTGAGTACTGCTGAATATTGATCTAATGAAATTTTATCCCCGAGTAATGGTGCGTACTCTGCGAAGGTGTCTAAAAGATCATGGTTGTCATCACCAGTTGTCTGTCTAATTGCCGCAATGCGCTGAGCCGCTTCATCAATGCTGACACCAAAGGCCTTCGCCGTATTGCCAATTGCTCTCGTTAGCTCTTGAGGGTCAAAGTCAGGAAACACTTGGTTGAGTCTTACTGTTGCCGCCGTAAGCGCATTTGTATCTTTATCATCGAAGCCTTGTGTTCGAGCTAACCCCATCGCTGTAAATATTTCGCCACTGGTGGCACCATCTGCAACGAGCGACGCTCTGAACTTACGCTGCTCATCTGACTTCAGCTCTGATATATCTGTGTTAGTTTGAGCTGCGTACATGAGCATGTGCTTTGC
>NZ_JATABF010000113.1:0-748 GCF_036533715.1 Vibrio sp. M260121
TCACTTTTCCAGACTTTATGGAAGTCTTCAATCAGCCATCGGCGCTCGTAATAACCGATAATTCTCATGGCATCTTCAACGTTGTTTATTGGCTCCGATGTCAAGAGGTGCCATGCTAACTTGTCTTTTGATGTACCTTGCTCAAGGCAACCAACATAATAAACAGGTATGCCTGCGTGCTCTTTTTTATTTGCCGGAGCCTTTAATGTCACCTGACCATATTTAACATCAAGCTTTACATCTCTTGCTTTTCTCCCTCCTTTTTGGGGGATGGTAAGCTCCTTTGTCTCGACACTTGGTAACGCTTGCGCATAGTCGTAAAGCTTTTGAGCGTGTTCTTCTAGACAACGACTTTGCATTGAGCGAACGACAAAGCGCTGTTGATGTTGACGTTTATAAGTCAAGTATTCGAATAGGTCTGCTTCTCGGTCACAGACCGAGATAACATCTAACATTTTATCCCCTAGGCGTTCAACGACACGGCGAGAAGCTTGCTCCCATTTGTAACTCTCTTTCTCCTTGTAAGGACGAGTCGCGTGTTGGTGCTTTTGCCCACGCTTAGTAATATCTCGGCTCCATCGTTGCTGCTCTATCAGACCCACAATGGTTTGGCTTTGTGGTGCAAAAAGCAAAGTCGAATGTACGTGGAGAGCTCGGGTTCTATTGCCTTGATTCGTGTGCCCGAGTTCATCTTTTATACTTCGATGCGGAAAACTGAGCGTTGTTGTATCTTCAAGCGCGAGTAATT
>NZ_JATABF010000114.1:0-719 GCF_036533715.1 Vibrio sp. M260121
CGCCCGTCACACCATGGGAGTGGGCTGCAAAAGAAGTAGGTAGTTTAACCTTCGGGAGGACGCTTACCACTTTGTGGTTCATGACTGGGGTGAAGTCGTAACAAGGTAGCGCTAGGGGAACCTGGCGCTGGATCACCTCCTTAAACGATACGGATAGTTTGCTTTCACTTTTAAAAAGTGAAGACAAATGAGTCACGATGAGTGTCCACACAGATTGATATGGTTTAGATTTCAGAGCAAAGATTGGTTCTGCATAAAATGCTGAAGCGATTTATGTGGGGCTATAGCTCAGCTGGGAGAGCGCTTCGCTGGCAGCGAAGAGGTCATCGGTTCGATCCCGATTAGCTCCACCACTAGCTACATTGTTTCTGCTTTTAGCGGAGCAACCTACAGTGTCCCGTTCGTCTAGAGGCCTAGGACACCGCCCTTTCACGGCGGTAACAGGGGTTCGACTCCCCTACGGGATACCATCTTTAAACATTCTCTCTTGAGAGTTTTTAAAAATGGTTACTTCATAAGAAGTGATTAGCTCTTTAACAATTTGGAAAGCTGACAAAACAATCTTTAAGATTGTTTGTAAAGTTCTCAATGTTTGTCTTTAAGACAAACACCAAAAAACACATTCAAGTGTTCTTGGGAATATCACTTTTAAGTGATTATTCGAAATTGAGTCCGGCAAAATCGAAATGTCTCTCGCTCATTCAAATAATGAGAGACAA
>NZ_JATABF010000115.1:0-657 GCF_036533715.1 Vibrio sp. M260121
CCCATTCGGAAATCCCAGACTCAAATGGTTTTTACTACCTAATCTGGGCTTATCGCAAGTTAATACGTCCTTCATCGCCTCTGACTGCCAAGGCATCCACCGTGTACGCTTAGTCACTTAACCATACAACCCGAAGGAGTTTCGAGTTGCCAATTTACTTTCACTTTAAAAAGTGAAAACAAACGGTCAAATCACCAAAGTTGTCTGCAATTTTTATACATGATGCAGACTCGATTTTGCCGGACTCAATTTTTCTTCTACCTTACTTTGAAAAAGTAAGACAAAAGCCAAGAACACTTGAATGTGTTTTATTGGTGTTTGTCATAAAGACAAACATTGAGAACTTTACAATCAACAATAAATTGTTGATTTGTCAGCTTTCCAAATTGTTAAAGAGCTAGATTTTCTAATGAAAACCATTTTTAAAAGCACTCATTGAATGCGCTTAAAGATGGTGGGCGATACCGGGCTCGAACCAGTGACCCCCTGCTTGTAAGGCAGGTGCTCTCCCAACTGAGCTAATCGCCCACATTAGTTTTACTTCTTGTGGAAGAAGGTTTTCAAGATGGTGGAGCTATGCGGGATCGAACCGCAGACCTCCTGCGTGCAAGGCAGGCGCTCTCCCAGCTGAGCTATAGCCCCATCTTGAGAGTCATT
>NZ_JATABF010000116.1:0-656 GCF_036533715.1 Vibrio sp. M260121
CGTCATGCGTTCGCTTCTCAAATCCCGTTCATTATCGAAGGCTCACAGACCGACATTGCTAACGCAAAGGCCATCCTTACTGAGTTAGATATGGAAGACTTGATGTTGCGTATGCTGACGGCTGCTGAGTTTGGGTATCGTCCGGTTCAAATCCAATGGGAGCCAGATGGCGCAAATGCCATTCCGATTGAATCCGAAGCCAAGCGTCCTGATAGCTTTTATATTTTGCGTGATGGTGGTGTGGCGTATCGAAACACCTATGGTGAAATTCAGCCAGTGCCAACAGGTCGCATCATTCCTGTAACTCGTGAGCGCACCAGCGACAAACCCTATGGTCACTCCATCTTGGAATCGCTCTGGCCAATCTGGCAAACCAAGTGGGTGAACTGGGCTAACCTGGAGCGCCTTGGTGAAAAGTATGCGATCCCTAATGTAGTGGCGTTGACCGAAAGTAACAATGACACCTCATTACAAACTGTGGCGGATGCGTTAGCTCCATTGCAGAACGGTGACGTAGCGGCAGTCAGTGGTGTCTCCAGTATCGAAGTGCTCAACCCACAAGGAAAGGTTGATGAAATCTTGAATGCGATTAAATACATCGATAACAAGATCACTTATCGCCTGACTGGACAAACCCTGTCATCGGGTAACCAAGC
>NZ_JATABF010000117.1:0-648 GCF_036533715.1 Vibrio sp. M260121
TCTAGAGGCCTAGGACACCGCCCTTTCACGGCGGTAACAGGGGTTCGACTCCCCTACGGGATACCATTGGGTCGTTAGCTCAGTTGGTAGAGCAGTTGACTTTTAATCAATTGGTCGCAGGTTCGAATCCTGCACGACCCACCATTCTTCTCCACGAAGAATCAAAACTTATGTGGGCGATTAGCTCAGTTGGGAGAGCACCTGCCTTACAAGCAGGGGGTCACTGGTTCGAGCCCGGTATCGCCCACCATTCTCTAAGTATTTTTGGATAGGAATTCCAAACCACTTCAGTAAAACGTACGTGGTTAGAATCTTCGACTCTGAAAGTCTTTAGAAAATGACTTCTTAGGAAGTGATTAGCTCTTTAACAATTTGGAAAGCTGACAAAACAATCCTTGTCTTTAAATAGATAGGAGATTGTTTGTAAAGTTCTCAATGTTTGTCTTTAAGACAAACACCAAAAAACACATTCAAGTGTTCTTGGGAATATCACTTTTACAGTGATTATTCGAAATTGAGTCCGGCAAAATCGAAATGTCTCTCGCTCATTCAAATAATGAGAGACAACTTTGGTGATTTGAACATCAACTCGAAACTCCTTCGGGTTGTATGGTTAAGTGACTAAGCGTACACGGTGGATGCCTTGGC
>NZ_JATABF010000118.1:0-629 GCF_036533715.1 Vibrio sp. M260121
GGCGTTAGGTGCTTGAAGGAAAAGGTAAGTATGGAAGTTGCTTTTCGGCAGATAAACATTGATGATTTCGAATTATGCGTTGCTGCGAGAAAAGATGCATACTTTTGTAGTTTTGGGCATTACGATGGTTTCGACGACTTCATCAGCGGTTATCGTGAACGTGTCTTAGAAAGGTTAGCAACATCAGAATGGTTCTATATCCATGTATTTGTGGATGGTCAGTTTGCAGGGCAGTTAGAGTTTCGCAGTTTTTCATCTGAGCCGGAGACTGGCTATGTGCACCTCATTTACTTAAAGCCGAATTTTCGTGGTTCAGGACTCGCTCCAAAAGTGCAGGATTATATTGTAAGCACTTTGAGTAAAGTGGGTTGTTTGCGTGCTGTACTTTCAGTAAGCCGAACTAACCATCGAGCTCTCACATTCTATAAGCGCAATGGTTGGGAGTTCGTGCGTAAGAACCCCAAGCACGATGAAACAGACTTTTACCAACTTTGGCTACGCACCTAACAAGCAATTTAAGAGGGATTCACAACGCTTGGCATTTTTGCTTCTACTTCAAATTTAGTGTTTATGGCACAATGGCTTAGGTTTGGGTGGAGGCGTTGTTCACCCCTTAATTGGGCGTTATA
>NZ_JATABF010000119.1:0-603 GCF_036533715.1 Vibrio sp. M260121
TTGTCTCTCATTATTTGAATGAGCGAGAGACATTTCGATTTTGCCGGACTCAATTTCGAATAATCACTTAAAAGTGATATTCCCAAGAACACTTGAATGTGTTTTTTGGTGTTTGTCTTAAAGACAAACATTGAGAACTTTACAAACAAACTTAAAAGTTTGTTTTGTCAGCTTTCCAAATTGTTAAAGAGCTAATCACTTCTTATGAAGTAACCATTTTTAAACACACTCGTAAGAATGCTTAAAGATGGTGGGCGATACCGGGCTCGAACCAGTGACCCCCTGCTTGTAAGGCAGGTGCTCTCCCAACTGAGCTAATCGCCCACATAAGTTTTTCGTCTTGTGGTAGACGTCAAGAATGGTGGAGCTATGCGGGATCGAACCGCAGACCTCCTGCGTGCAAGGCAGGCGCTCTCCCAGCTGAGCTATAGCCCCATCTTGAGAGTCATTCTTAAAGAATGGTGGGTCGTGCAGGATTCGAACCTGCGACCAATTGATTAAAAGTCAACTGCTCTACCAACTGAGCTAACGACCCAATGGTATCCCGTAGGGGAGTCGAACCCCTGTTACCGCCGTGAAAGGGCGGTGTCCTAGGCCTCTAGA
>NZ_JATABF010000120.1:0-581 GCF_036533715.1 Vibrio sp. M260121
TAAACGATGATTACTCACGATGAGTGTCCACACAGATTGATACGGTTTATAAGTAAAAGAGACGATACTGGGTCTGTAGCTCAGGTGGTTAGAGCGTTCGCCTGATAAGCGAGAGGTCGGTGGTTCGAGTCCACTCAGACCCACCAATTTCTTTTGAAATTGGTATGCAGTATCGACACCTTGATGGGGCTATAGCTCAGCTGGGAGAGCGCCTGCCTTGCACGCAGGAGGTCTGCGGTTCGATCCCGCATAGCTCCACCATCTTTAAGTGTTCTTGAAAAAGAATCTTTAAAAATGGTTTTCATTAGAAAATCTAGCTCTTTAACAATTTGGAAAGCTGACAAAACAAACTTTTAAGTTTGTTTGTAAAGTTCTCAAAGTATTCTTAATTGAATACTCCAAACAACACATTCAAGTGTTCTTGGGTTTTGCGAAAGCAAAACATATTTGAGTCCGGCAAAATCGAAATGTCTCTCGCTCATTCAAATAATGAGAGACAACTTTGGTGATTTGAACATCAACTCGAAACTCCTTCGGGTTGTATGGTTAAGTGACTAAGCGTACACGGTGGATGCCTTGGC
>NZ_JATABF010000121.1:0-554 GCF_036533715.1 Vibrio sp. M260121
TCACTTTTCCAGACTTTATGGAAGTCTTCAATCAGCCATCGGCGCTCGTAATAACCGATAATTCTCATGGCATCTTCAACGTTGTTTATTGGCTCCGATGTCAAGAGGTGCCATGCTAACTTGTCTTTTGATGTCCCTTGCTCAAGGCAACCAACATAATAAACAGGTATGCCTGCGTGCTCTTTTTTATTTGCCGGAGCCTTTAATGTTACCTGGCCAAACTTCACCTCAAGCTTTACATCTCTTGCTTTTCTGCCTCCTTTTTGGGGGATGGTAAGCGCCTTTGTTCCTACAACTGGTAACCCCTGCGCATAGTCGTAAAGCTTTTGAGCGTGTTCTTCTAGGCAACGACTTTGCATTGAGCGAACGACAAAGCGCTGCTGATGTTGACGTTTATAAGTCAAGTATTCGAATAGGTCTGCTTCTCGGTCACAGACCGAGATAACATCTAACATTTTATCCCCTAGGCGTTCAACGACACGGCGAGAAGCTTGCTCCCATTTGTAACTTTCTTTCTCCTTGTAAGGACGAGTCGCGTGTTGGTGGTTTTGCCC
>NZ_JATABF010000122.1:0-527 GCF_036533715.1 Vibrio sp. M260121
TACATCAAAAGACAAGTTAGCATGGCACCTCTTGACATCGGAGCCAATAAACAACGTTGAAGATGCCATGAGAATTATCGGTTATTACGAGCGCCGATGGCTGATTGAAGACTTCCATAAAGTCTGGAAAAGTGAAGGTACGGATGTGGAGTCCCTAAGACTACAAAGTAAAGGTAACTTAGAGAGGTTAAGTGTCATCTATGCCTTTGTTGCAACTCGTTTATTGGCGTTACGCTTCATTAAAGAAGTTGATGAGCTAACGAAAGAAAGTTGTGAAAAGGTATTGGGCAAAAAAGCTTGGAAGCTACTGTGGTTGAAACTAGAAAGTAAGACGTTACCTAAAGAAACGCCGGATATGGGCTGGGCGTACAAAAATCTTGCCAAATTAGGTGGTTGGAAAGATACCAAGAGGACGGGCAGAGCTTCAATAAAGGCACTTTGGGAAGGATGGTTTAAACTGCAAACCATCCTTGAAGGCTACGAGCTCGCAATGTCTCTTGATCACTAGACTTGTGATCAAGAGACAG
>NZ_JATABF010000123.1:0-524 GCF_036533715.1 Vibrio sp. M260121
GTTCTATTTCACTCCCCTCACAGGGGTTCTTTTCGCCTTTCCCTCACGGTACTGGTTCACTATCGGTCAGTCAGTAGTATTTAGCCTTGGAGGATGGTCCCCCCATATTCAGACAGGATATCACGTGTCCCGCCCTACTCGATTTCACTTTAAATGCGTTGCCGGTTACGGGGCTATCACCCTGTATCGCACAACTTTCCAGAAGTTTCACCTGACGCATAAAAAGCTTAAGGGCTAGTCCAATTTCGCTCGCCGCTACTTTCGGAATCTCGGTTGATTTCTTTTCCTCGGGGTACTTAGATGTTTCAGTTCCCCCGGTTCGCCTCGCTGCGCTATGTATTCACGCAGCGATACTTACTTATGTAAGTGGGTTTCCCCATTCGGAAATCCCAGACTCAAATGGTTTTTACTACCTAATCTGGGCTTATCGCAAGTTAATACGTCCTTCATCGCCTCTGACTGCCAAGGCATCCACCGTGTACGCTTAGTCACTTAACCATACAACCCGAAGGAGTTTCGAGTTG
>NZ_JATABF010000124.1:0-507 GCF_036533715.1 Vibrio sp. M260121
CTTGCATGTGTTAGGCCTGCCGCCAGCGTTCAATCTGAGCCATGATCAAACTCTTCAATTTAAGATTTTGTTCGGCTCAATGAATACTGAACATTACATAAGTAATGTTTGAATTGACTGTGCCAAGTCCGAAGACTTGATTGGTCACTCAGTTCATTGAAACCTAATTTGAAACCGAAGTTTCTAATTGGATTATCATCAACGAGTGCCCACACAGATTGATAGGTCTATATTGTTAAAGAACTTGGCTTTCAGTGCCTTAGCACTTAAGCGAGGTGCGTATAATACGCTTTCCACTTTGAAAGTCAACATAAAACTCTAAATTTATTTAGAACTTTATGGTGACTTGCTTATTAAATAAGCAAGTGCGAAATAAAGCCTGGCGATGTCCTACTCTCACATGGGGAAGCCCCACACTACCATCGGCGCTAATTCGTTTCACTTCTGAGTTCGGAATGGAAATCAGGTGGGTCCAAATCGCTATGGTCGCCAAGCAAATTCTTTAAT
>NZ_JATABF010000125.1:0-498 GCF_036533715.1 Vibrio sp. M260121
GGTTAAGTGACTAAGCGTACACGGTGGATGCCTTGGCAGTCAGAGGCGATGAAGGACGTATTAACTTGCGATAAGCCCAGATTAGGTAGTAAAAACCATTTGAGTCTGGGATTTCCGAATGGGGAAACCCACTTGCATAAGCAAGTATCCTGTTGTGAATACATAGCAGCAGGAGGCGAACCGGGGGAACTGAAACATCTAAGTACCCCGAGGAAAAGAAATCAACCGAGATTCCGAAAGTAGCGGCGAGCGAAATTGGACTAGCCCTTAAGCTTTATATGCGTTAGACGAACGGTCTGGAAAGTCCGGCGATACAGGGTGATAGCCCCGTAGTTGACAACGCACATTCAGTGAAATCGAGTAGGGCGGGACACGTGATATCCTGTCTGAATATGGGGGGACCATCCTCCAAGGCTAAATACTACTGACTGACCGATAGTGAACCAGTACCGTGAGGGAAAGGCGAAAAGAACCCCTGTGAGGGGAGTGAAATAGAAC
>NZ_JATABF010000126.1:0-492 GCF_036533715.1 Vibrio sp. M260121
ATTTATGACAGCCTCGTCTACGGTGATGGACACAACATCACCGACTCTTGTAACAGCGCGGCTGTGTGGTGTTACGGCTACCTGGCAAAAACCAGCAACATCAATCGGGCGTTTAGTGCCTCAGACAAAGAAGTGCTGTCTGCTTCAATGGTGCAGATGGCCATCTACAAATTAGGTGCGCATCACTTCTTCAACATTGAAGAGCCAGAAGAGTTGGCATACGCGCTCATCGATTCCATTCTTGGCATTAACAAAGATGACACTGGCACATCCATCTACGTCGGAGCTGCAGTAGCGAAAGATGAAAAATCTAACATTGTTCACAAACCTGGTTGCAGGTTTGCCTTCTGGCGTCATTGAAGACTTCTATCCCCAACCGACAGAGATTGGCTCTGAGTCTGTCAATGTCACCAATTATTATTTTGGGGCGATTCGAGCCATGATGCTTGATGACCAAATCAGCTCGGACGTTGACATGCGTCATGCGTTCGC
>NZ_JATABF010000127.1:0-484 GCF_036533715.1 Vibrio sp. M260121
TTCCCACCTAACAACTGTTTTACCCGATACATTGCTGTCTCTGAGAGCGAGCGCTTATGATAACCATACCGCTTTTTCCACTTCTTGTTGGAGCCGTATAGCTTCTGGCAACCTACCGCCAGATTGCGAGGATGTCCTTGTTCCCAGAAGGCTGCTCCTTCCCTTGGCGGGATGAGCGGAACCGCTCGCTTTATACGTATTGCATCATGGCAATGTCTTGTGTCATAAGCACCATCACCTGATATCTCAATGATTTTTCGACGTGTTTGCTTAAGTAGGTTGGTAAGCACTTCGGCATCGGTAACGTTAGATAAACTCAGCTCTGCTGCGACTATTTCGTGGGTGCTGGTATCCACTGCTAAATGTAGCTTACGCCAGACTCTGCGCTTCCCATCAGTACCATGCTTTTTGACCTTCCATTCACCTTCGCCATAAACCTTGAGACCAGTGGCATCGATGGCCAGATGCTGTATCACGCCTCTGG
>NZ_JATABF010000128.1:0-464 GCF_036533715.1 Vibrio sp. M260121
TTCAAAATCAACAGCGCGAAAGACGACGCTGCGGGTCTTCAAATCTCGAACCGCTTGAACGTACAAAGCCGTGGCCTGGATGTGGCTGTTCGTAACGCGAACGACGGTATCTCTATTGCACAAACTGCTGAAGGTGCAATGAACGAGACAACTAACATCCTACAACGTATGCGTGACCTGTCTCTTCAATCAGCAAACGGCTCTAACTCAAAATCTGAGCGTGTTGCGATTCAAGAAGAAGTAACGGCACTAAACGACGAACTAAACCGTATCGCTGAAACGACATCTTTCGGTGGTAACCGTCTACTTAACGGTACTTACGGCACTCAGTCTTTCCAAATCGGTGCGGATAACGGTGAAGCAGTAATGCTTAACCTAAAAGACATGCGCTCAGACAATAAAATGATGGGCGGCGTGAGCTACCAAGCTGACAACGGTAAAGACAAAAACTGGAACGTTGAAGC
>NZ_JATABF010000129.1:0-441 GCF_036533715.1 Vibrio sp. M260121
TAAAAGTGATATTCCCAAGAACACTTGAATGTGTTTTTTGGTGTTTGTCTTAAAGACAAACATTGAGAACTTTACAAACAATCTTAAAGATTGTTTTGTCAGCTTTCCAAATTGTTAAAGAGCTAGATTTTCTGATGAAAACCATTTTTAAACACTCTCGTAAGAATGCTTAAAGATGGTGGAGCTATGCGGGATCGAACCGCAGACCTCCTGCGTGCAAGGCAGGCGCTCTCCCAGCTGAGCTATAGCCCCATCAAGGTGTCGATACTGTATGCCAATTCCTTGGGAAGGGAATTGGTGGGTCTGAGTGGACTCGAACCACCGACCTCTCGCTTATCAGGCGAACGCTCTAACCACCTGAGCTACAGACCCAGTATCGTCTCTTTTACTTATAAACCGTATCAATCTGTGTGGACACTCATCGTGAGTAATCATCGTTTA
>NZ_JATABF010000130.1:0-417 GCF_036533715.1 Vibrio sp. M260121
CCGCTGATGAAGTCGTCGAAACCATCGTAATGCCCAAAACTACAAAAGTATGCATCTTTTCTCGCAGCAACGCATAATTCGAAATCATCAATGTTTATCTGCCGAAAAGCAACTTCCATACTTACCTTTTCCTTCAAGCACCTAACGCCGCATTAAGGTGTGAGCAACGCTACCACGAACCTAAACCATTGCGCCGAAAACACGAAACCCAACCTTGAACTAAAAATGCCAAGCGTTGGGAATCACTCTTAAATGCTTTGTTAGCATACTTGGATTCAAGTACGAAGTGCGACACCTCTGAACATAAAAACAGTGAGATGCGATAATCATGAAGTTTGCTCCCGCCAAGAAGTAAAAAACATGAAATACACGCACCTCACTGAGAACGAAAGGTATATGATTTCTGCGCTCAGAAAG
>NZ_JATABF010000131.1:0-408 GCF_036533715.1 Vibrio sp. M260121
CGCTTCGGTTTGGCGATAGGTTTTGCTGTCTGCAGGTATCATTGACGACAGCGCATCAATGGCTTCTTGAAATGGTACAGGGTCAACGGCAAGGGTAATGGGTGCGTTGGCCAGCTCGATGTTGGCATCGATTTGTTTGATGATATGCACTTGGCCCAGCAACCAACTCACCATCATCGAGTTAGTGTACGTTGCAGTGTATGCGCTCATGAACGCATCGATGTCGACATTACCACTTTTGATGGCATGAGTGATTGCGCTGGACAATTTATTGGCCGTAAAAGAAAGCGCCTCATTTTCGAGGCGCTCCATTTTGGTCAGGTTGTCTTTTTCAGCGCGCTCCACGTCTGTTAGAACAGCCATAGATGTTTCGCCTCCGTTGGGTCGGATAATTGAATGGAACTGTCT
>NZ_JATABF010000132.1:0-407 GCF_036533715.1 Vibrio sp. M260121
ATGTGGTCTGGTTCTAAGTCTCTAGAAGCGAACGACTTCTCTGGTAACTACATCCACTACGGTGTACGTGAATTCGGTATGACTGCGATCATGAACGGTATCGCGCTACATGGCGGTTTTGTTCCTTACGGCGCAACATTCCTAATGTTCATGGAATACGCACGTAACGCTATGCGTATGGCTGCTCTGATGAAAGTTCAGAACATCCAAGTTTACACGCACGACTCTATCGGTCTTGGCGAAGATGGCCCAACTCACCAACCAGTTGAGCAAATCGCGTCTCTACGTCTTACTCCAAACATGAGCACGTGGCGTCCATGTGACCAAGTTGAGTCTGCAGTAGCATGGAAACTGGCGATTGAACGTAAAGATGCACCATCTGCACTTATCTTCTCTCGTCAAAACCT
>NZ_JATABF010000133.1:0-406 GCF_036533715.1 Vibrio sp. M260121
CTTTTGAAGCCTGTGGTGGTGCTCACTGGCTTGCGAGAAAGTGTGAAGCCTATGGGCATCGAGTTCGACTTATCCCACCTCAATATGTAAAACCTTACGTCAAAGGTAACAAGAACGACTTTATTGATGCGGCTGCGATAGCAGAAGCAGCGAGTCGACCAAGCATGAGATTTGTTTCTGCCAAGTCAGAGGAAGCTCAAGTAATCGCGGCTATCCATCGAGTAAGAGATGGTTATATCAAAGAACGAACGGCTTGTATGAGCCGAATTGGGGCAATACTACTTGAGTTTGGACTGAGTTTTCCTAAAGGCCATGCCAAGATGAAAGCGCTATTTCAGTGGCTGGCCGAGCAAGATATAAAGTTACCGCAGAGTCTGGTCGCAGAGTTGCTCTCGATTCATGAGCA
>NZ_JATABF010000134.1:0-397 GCF_036533715.1 Vibrio sp. M260121
GATTGAAGATGGCAAGTTCATCGTTAAAGGCGCTGGTGATGCCACGCTTTCAGCCACGTTCGTCAAATCGGGTAATGTTCCTGGTCTGAAATCCGACATGGCTATCACGCTGACGTTGCAAGAAAAAGAGTTAGACGATGACATCAAAGAAGCGCCAGAAGGCTCAAAAGCGCGCGGGTTTCTGCGACCAACACCTGACTTTGATATCGAGTTGGAACTGGGTAAGAGCGCCTTCATCGGCACGGTTGTTGAGCTTCCTATCGCCTTTGCAAACCCAGAAAACGAAGAGTTTGAGTTTGAAAGCTCTGATACCGACGTGTTTGAAGTGGATGCGCAAACCGGAGCTATTTTACCTAAGGCCACAGGTGACGCCGTGCTGAAACTGCACATCGGCGAT
>NZ_JATABF010000135.1:0-389 GCF_036533715.1 Vibrio sp. M260121
GATGATGACCGTCCTACCGTGGCATCGATTAGCTCAACCACGGTAAACGAAGGCGACCCAGCGACACTTGATGTGACCATGAGTAATGCAAGTACAACAGATACTGTTGTCAGCATGACGCTCGCCGATGGCACAGCAGATGGCGGTGTCGATTACACTGATACACAGGTGACGATCACTTACGCGGACAACAGCACCGAAGTTGTAGCGGTAAACCCTGACGGCTCATTTGATGTAACTGTGCCTGCCAACGACACCACATACAGCATCACCGTTAGTACAACAGATGATGACTTGTTCGAAGGCCCTGAGACCTTTACGTTGTCCGGTGCAACGGCCGTACAAACTACGCCGGCAGAGGGTACAGGTACGATTGTTGATGATGGCAG
>NZ_JATABF010000136.1:0-381 GCF_036533715.1 Vibrio sp. M260121
AAAGAAAGTTACAAATGGGAGCAAGCTTCTCGCCGTGTCGTTGAACGCCTAGGGGATAAAATGTTAGATGTTATCTCGGTCTGTGACCGAGAAGCTGACCTATTCGAATACTTGACTTATAAACGTCAACATCAGCAGCGCTTTGTCGTTCGCTCAATGCAAAGTCGTTGCTTAGAAGAACACGCTCAAAAGCTTTACGACTATGCGCAGGGGTTACCAGTTGTAGGAACAAAGGCGCTTACCATTCCACAAAAAGGAGGCAGAAAAGCAAGAGATGTAAAGCTTGAGGTGAAGTTTGGCCAGGTAACATTAAAGGCTCCGGCAAATAAAAAAGAGCACGCAGGCATACCTGTTTATTATGTTGGTTGCCTTGAGCAAGGG
>NZ_JATABF010000137.1:0-377 GCF_036533715.1 Vibrio sp. M260121
AAATGCCACGCGTTGCGAATCCCTCTTGAACAGTTTGTTATGTGTTGTTGCTGGAACTATGCGCCTTACTCACGGAATATGGCGACAATTTCACTTTTTTTCAGAAACCAACTCACTCTGTTACTTCCCTTTTTAAAAGTGATATTACTCCCTGGAACTGATTCGCTAAAGCTCGAAGCATTTACAGTAGTTACTGCCCCGTTTTTAAATACAACTTTGTAGGTATAAGAACCTTTCGAATCTCTTTCCCCACTATCTATAACAACCTCTTTCTCTTCAGACATAACACACCTCTCGTCGTCACAATAATTAAGAGTAACAAGGAACTATCGCTATTCTAGTGTAGGGCAGATTATGCAAAAATACACATAACGCCC
>NZ_JATABF010000138.1:0-375 GCF_036533715.1 Vibrio sp. M260121
AGTAGGTAGTTTAACCTTCGGGAGGACGCTTACCACTTTGTGGTTCATGACTGGGGTGAAGTCGTAACAAGGTAGCGCTAGGGGAACCTGGCGCTGGATCACCTCCTTAAACGATGATTACTCACGATGAGTGTCCACACAGATTGATAGTTCACAAGCGAAAGCTTGTAGCTAACATAGCTCTTTAACAATTTGGAAAGCTGACAAATCAACAATTTATTGTTGATTGTAAAGTTCTCAATGTTTGTCTTTAAGACAAACACCAAAAAACACATTCAAGTGTTCTTGGGAATATCACTTTTAAGTGATTATTCGAAATTGAGTCCGGCAAAATCGAAATGTCTCTCGCTCATTCAAATAATGAGAGACAACTTT
>NZ_JATABF010000139.1:0-372 GCF_036533715.1 Vibrio sp. M260121
GGACAAACCCTGTCATCGGGTAACCAAGCATATGGCTCGCGCTCGATGGGAGAAACGCACCAACAGAATGCGTTCTTCTATGCTAAAGCGGATGCAAAGATGGTGTTCAAAGCGCTCAACCAAACGTTATTCAAATGGATATTCCAGGCAAACAACATGAATGGACGTATCCGCATGAGAGTGGACGATAAGAAGTTCAAAGCGCTTCTCAAGTCTGCTGTCACTGACGAAGATGGCACCATTCAATTATCCGACCCAACGGAGGCGAAACATCTATGGCTGTTCTAACAGACGTGGAGCGCGCTGAAAAAGACAACCTGACCAAAATGGAGCGCCTCGAAAATGAGGCGCTTTCTTTTACGGCCAATAAAT
>NZ_JATABF010000140.1:0-352 GCF_036533715.1 Vibrio sp. M260121
TTGATCACAAGTCTAGTGATCAAGAGACATTGCGAGTTCGTAGCCTTCAAGGATGGTTTGCAGTTTAAACCATCCTTCCCAAAGCACCTTTATTGAAGCTCTACCCGTCCTCTTGGTATCTTTCCAACCACCTAATTTAGCGAGATTTTTGTACGCCCAGCCCATATCCGGCGTTTCTTTAGATAACGTCTTACTTTCTAGTTTCAACCACAGTAGCTTCCAAGCTTTATTGCCCAATACCTTTTCACAACTTTCTGTTGATAGCTCATCAACTTCTTTAATGAAGCGTAACGCCAATAAACGAGTCGCTACAAAGGCATAGATGACACTTAACCTCTCTAGGTTACTTTTA
>NZ_JATABF010000141.1:0-339 GCF_036533715.1 Vibrio sp. M260121
CTTCCCTGATACTTTAAGTATCCTAAAGGGTTGTTCGAGACTAGAACGTTGATAGGCAGGGTGTGTAAGCGTTGTGAGGCGTTGAGCTAACCTGTACTAATTGCCCGTGAGGCTTAACCATACAACACCCAAGGGGTTTTGATGGACTCAATGTAAGAACATTGAATGTGTATAAATAGAACTTAAAATCAGTTTTCCAGATTAAAGAATTTGCTTGGCGACCATAGCGATTTGGACCCACCTGACTTCCATTCCGAACTCAGAAGTGAAACGAATTAGCGCCGATGGTAGTGTGGGGCTTCCCCATGTGAGAGTAGGACATCGCCAGGCTTTAAATTT
>NZ_JATABF010000142.1:0-332 GCF_036533715.1 Vibrio sp. M260121
GTCTCGTTCATTGCACCTTCAGCAGTTTGTGCAATAGAGATACCGTCGTTCGCGTTACGAACAGCCACATCCAGGCCACGGCTTTGTACGTTCAAGCGGTTCGAGATTTGAAGACCCGCAGCGTCGTCTTTCGCGCTGTTGATTTTGAAACCTGAAGACAAACGCTCCATAGAAGTTTGTTGTGCTGAGTTTGCGTTGTTTAGGTAACGCTGAGCGGTCATCGCTGATACGTTTGTGTTTACATTCACTGCCATGGTGATTTCTCCAATTGATTTTCCGATGTAGCGGTTTCCGACGTCTCGGAAAACCAAGTAGTTCTCTCAAAGTTACTT